>DNNV01000214.1:3517-20246 GCA_003497505.1 Clostridiales bacterium
TAGTATATACTGTTTTCCTATTTTGCGGACAATTATTTGTCCGCACTTTTAAATTAAAACAGTATAATACACGACTATGCACTGTTTCACCGCACGTTGTCAAGATATATTATACCCCCTTAACAAAAAACCTCATATTTAAACCCTTATTCTTCAGCCACGCCTCGGAATTATAGGGAATAAATATGAGGTTTTAAAATCAAATGGTTATATCTTTACGACATTTATCAGCTTTTCACCTTCGGCGAAATTCTTAATATTTTGTATTACAAGCTCTTCCCATCTGGATTTGTTGTTTTTAACAAGTGCGGAGGCATGGGGCGTCAGATACACATTGTCCAGCTCCCATAATTCATCATCCGCAGGAAGAGGTTCAACTTCAAACACATCAAGCCCCGCATATGCGATGGATTTATTCTTCAGTACTCCTTTCAGGTCCTCCTGATTTATTATGCTTCCCCTTGCTATATTGATAATCGACGCTGTCTCCTTCATGAACTTTAGATTATCCCTGTTTATCATGTGGTAGGTATCTTTGTTCAAATCTGCAGTAACAATTATGTAGTCACTTGTGGACATAACATGCTCCAGCCCGCTCTTTCCTGAGTACACATCGTGGAAATAAGGCACTTTCAATACAGGGGTCCTTTTATATCCAAGTATTTTCACGCCGAAGGCCTCAAGTCTCTTAGCAATTTCAACAGCTATGGAGCCTGTTCCTATAATTCCCACCGTCTGTCCCTTTAAATCATTTCTCTTCAGCTGGTTATCCCATGTCTTTGTCTTTTTGTTTTCAATGTAGCTGAATGCATTTGTGCTGTGCATGAGAATTCTGCACACAACATCCTCTGCTATGGGGACTGAGAAAATATCCTTTCCGTTTGTCAGCGTTATTCCTCTATTTTTGATATAGCTCGTGTCAATCATATCATATCCCGCTCTGAACAGTTGGAGCCATTTTAATTTTGTGAGCTTTTCCAATATTTCAACCTTCATTGCTTCCGGCTGACCGATTAAAGCATCTGCCTCAGGGCACTTCTCCGGTTCTGTGCAAAATTCAATTTCGGGGAATTTCTCCGCCACTGAATCGTAAAAATGTTTATCTATTATTATTTTCATAGTTTATTCCTCCTCAAAATACGCAGTTTTCGTTCACGAAAGTATACGCTCCCATAAAAAAAGCGCATGTGCGCTTTTTAACTGTTGCAATATGCCACTATACTGTAGTCTGACGGTATTTCGTATTCCTTTTCTGTCTTACCTAACTTCCAAGCCATATTAAACAGCGTACTGTCAACTATCAGTTTAAAGTAAAGCATTACTATTCCCGCATCTATTTTTTCTTCGTATTCATTTGTTGATTCATCTTTTCTTACTGCAAGAACCACGGTTCCGTTATCATACATGAATCTCCAGGGCTGTCTGTTCTTAGTTGATGGTGCCAATCTTGCATAGAAGAATGCATCTGCCAGTCCTAAATTCACCAAATCATCCAGTTCAGCTTTCTCTCCCCATTTTTTTATGTACACAATATCCGTAACACCCATTCTTTCACTTACATTATCCTTCACTATGCTGACATTTGCCTTTGATGGGTTGTATTCGGAAACATTTTCAACTATTGCCTTGTTTTTATTATCTTCCTCAAGCCCCAGAGCAACCAATGCTGTAAGCTTCTTTTCTGTATTTATTCCTAATTTATTCTTTATAAGTTCCCCGTCATTAATGGTAATCCAGCATGAGCCTACTTCCATCTCAAAAGCCTTAAGCATCATATCCTGTACTGCATATCCTGTATTTTCAATGTAGTTATCCTTTTCTTCAGAAAAAAACAAAAGATAATGAGGTGCCTCAAGCATTAGATCATTGTATCCGGCATCACTTTTAAGCTTGTCATAAACATCGGCCTTTACCTTAAGCATTACTTCCGTATTAATGCCTTCAACCAATTTTTTGCTGTTTTTGCAATATTCATCGAGTTTCTGAATAATTTCATCGCTTAGGGAATCATTTTTGTAATCTCTTACCGACTTCATTCTTGCAATTAAATCTTTGTAATCCATTTAATTACCTCCACATATATTTATGCTATTTATACCCGAATTTTATGAAAATTAACAAAATATTATAAACTTGTGGCTAAAATGCAATAACTATTCCTCCGTCATCAGCATAGATTGTGCTTAAACCGGATGACTTAAATATTTTAACATCCTTAAACGGATATCTTGCTTTGATTTCATCTCTGAGCTTTTCAGCCTTTTCAAGACAATTCACATGTGTAATGCCCAATATCGTATTTTCAAAATCAACATTGTATTCAGCTATCATGTCAATCAGCCTTGCAACGGCTTTCTTCTTGCCTCTCACCTGTTCCTTCAACACTATTCTGCCTTCTCCGTCCTCTCCCATAATGGGGACAATGTGCATAATATTTGCAAGTATCGCTTTAAAATTTGTAATTCTGCCGTTCTTGGCCAAATTGTCCAATGAGTCGAGAACAAACAGAGTTCTGAGTTTTGTTATGTACTTGTTTGTCTGCTCTATTATCTCGCTGCTGTTGAAATTTTCTTCAAGCAGTTGTTTTACCTTCATGGCAACGAGAGTTTCGCCCGCAGCTGCTGTCTTGCTGTCAAAAACGTGAACAAAGCTTCCGGGAAATCTTTCCTTAAATGTTTCAACTGCCACCATAGCGCTGTTGTATGAGCCGCTTAGCTGGCTTGAAATCGTAACAATAAAATTGCTTGCTTCTTCCTTCAGTTTATTTATAAAGTCTTCCGGAGGAGCGCATGCTGTTTTTATTTGCTGCTTTGTACTTTTCATTTTTTCTATGAGCTTGTTAATATCAAGATTTTCATCAACGATTTCCTCATTGTCAATAAGTATTCTGAAAGGCACCCTGTCAAGATTTTCGGTTTCTTTTATAAAGTCGGTACAGCTGTCCACAATAATATTATTTTCCATACATTTCTCCTCGAAATTTATTATTTAAATTATACCAAATAATTATGGCATATACAATTCATTTTTAGTATTATAGAACAATCTCAGCTTTTTTTCTTTGCGCATTTTCTTGATTTGCGCTTCTCTTTTCAGAGCATCTGCTTTATTTTCAAATTCCTCATAATATTTTAAGGTTACGGGAGTCCTGCCTCTTGTGTACTTTGCTCCCTTTTTCTCATTATGTGCATTTATCCTTTTTTCCAGATCGGCAGCATATCCGGTATACAGTGTGCCGTCGCTGCATTCCACAATATATGTATAGTGCATATTATCCTCTCAAGTATTATTATAATCATTTTAGCACAAAGAATATGCGTAAACAATATAAATTGACGTCATGCCCGTTTGTTGACTTTTTCCGCCCCATGTATTAAAATTATTTTAAAAAATGCGAAGAGGTAGAAATGAAGACAGGAATAATAGGAGCCATGGACATTGAGGTTGCGGAATTGATTGAATCCATGGAAAATATAAAGAAAGAAAGCATAAGTTCTGTTGATTATTATGAGGGTATTATTCAGGGAAGAGATGTGGTTGTGGCAAAATGCGGCGTTGGAAAGGTGCATGCCGCCGTGTGTGCGCAGACAATGATTTTGAAATACAAGCCGGACGTAATCATCAACACAGGAGTTGCGGGAAGCCTGAGCTCCGACCTTGATATTGCCGACATTGTAATCTCTGACAATGTTGTTCAACACGACATGGACACCACAGGCATAGGAGATCCCTTGGGACTCATATCCGGATTAAATATCATAAATATCCCTTGCTCCGAAAAGCTGGTCAAAAAAATAGAGGCCTCAGCTAAAACCCTTGAGAAAACAAATGTATTTGTAGGAACTGTTGCGTCCGGAGACCAATTCATATGCAGCCGTGACAAAAAGGACCACATCGTGAAAAATTTTGGTGCACTTTGCGCTGAAATGGAGGGAGCATCAATAGGCCATGTATGCTATTTGAACAATGTGGACTTCTGCATCGTAAGGGCAATTTCCGACAAGGCAGACGGCTCGGCTCACATGGATTTTCCCGCCTTCGTAAAAATAGCGGCAAAAAAATCTATTCAGCTTATAAATACATTTTTAATGAACTTATAAAGACATTCACCTGAAAAAATTATCACCTGCATCGTACAGTACAATGCAGGTGATTTTTTAAGGAACTAATATTTCTATAGCTTTGTTCACCGATGATATTTTAACGGGCATATATCCCCACATATCTCCGTCAGTATCTATGGGCAGATTCCCGTCACACCTGATTTCAATATCTTTTCCCTGGCAATAATGAACCTTTGGGTGGCTTATGTGCTGTCCGTTAAACACTCTTGTAAATATTTGAAGAAGGTCTGCATTGCCTGCCTTTTCAAATATTACCACATCCAGAATTCCGTCATTGATTTTAGCCTTAGGACAGAGATTCTTAAATCCTCCCGCGCCCGAGGAATTAATCACCAGAAACAGGAGAGTGTTATAGTTATATTCCACCCCGTCTATGATGTAGGTTATATCGTGCGTATTCAGAAGCTGCCCCGGAACCTCAAATGCAGCCTTGAAATAATAGGCATATTTTCCTAATATGGTCTTTTCCTCTATGGTGACGTCATGAGGTATGTTCATGAACGCACCTCCGCCCACTACATTTACAAAATAGTCATCATTTATCTTCCCCACATCTATTTCTTTAAAGCTGTTCTTCATTATCAATGATGCAAAATTGGCGTATGCCCTCGGCATCTTAAGCTGTGCCGCGAAATCATTTACCGTTCCTGCAGGCATGATTGCAAGCTTCGGCTTCCTTTCTGCCGGGCTTTTCATGATACCGTTCACAATCTCATGGACAGTCCCGTCTCCCCCGCAGGAAATTATCATGTCATAGCCTTCCATACAGCCTCTGATAGCTGCCAATTCCCCGTCATTCCTTCTCTTTGTGGCGTAAAATGTAAACTCCACATCCTCCAGCTCCAGCACCGTTTCGGCAACATGAAACATCTTCTGTCCCGCCATTTCGTTTCCGGAAGTGGGATTATATATAACAAAGTACCTTTTCATATTATCACCTATTATCTTTTGATGTTATTAACAATATGATATCACAGTTTTATCAAATATCAATACTAAAGAAGAGGAGCCAGAAGCCGGCTCACGGATTCCTTGAAGCGTATTACGATTCCTCTTTCCAGATACAGCTCACGGGTGAGTTCAAGCGAATAATTCAAATCCTCCATAAAAATATCCCGCAGTGCCGAGGAAGTCTCTGTATCATAAATAAGTGCATTGCATTCGAAATTCAGCCTGAAGCTGCGCATATCAAAATTTGCTGTTCCCACGGAAGAAACCGTTCCGTCAATGACAAGTGTTTTTGCGTGCAGAAATCCGTTTTCATAGGTATATACCTTAACTCCGTACTGCAGAAGGCTTCCGCAGTACCAGTATGTTGCCCAGTACACAAATGGATGGTCAGGCTTGCAGGGTATCATTATGCTGACATCCACCCCCGACATTGCCGCAATTTTAATTGATTCAAATACGCTGGCATCAGGAACGAAGTACGGCGTTTGAATCAATATGCTTTTCTTCGCTGAGTTAATCATTTTCACATAGCTGCTTTTAATTACCTCATCCTGCTTATCAGGCCCGCTGCTTATAATCTGAATTCCAATACTGCCCCCCCTGTCACTGTCCGGAAAATATGCCGGAAGAAACATGAGGTCCTCCTTGGAGGCATATCCCCAGTCAAGGAAAAAGCGCGTCTGAAGGTCTACTACGGCATCCCCTGAAATACGTACATGAGTGTCTCTCCAGTTGCCTATTTTTTCATTCATGCCAATATACTCGTCTCCTACGTTAAAGCCACCTATATAAGCTGTCCTTCCGTCAATAACCACAATTTTACGGTGGTTTCTGTAGTTTATTTTAAAATTGAAAAACGGAAGGCTGCTGGCAAAGAATACAGCAACCTTGACTCCGGATTCTTTTAAATGCTCTATATCCTCACACTTCAGCTGTCTTCCGCCCACGGAATCATACAGCAGCCTGACCTCAACTCCCTCTCTTGCCTTTTCGGACAAAAGCTTCATCAGGCTTCTTCCCAGATTATCGTTTTTAATTATATAGTATTCCATATGCACATGATGCTTTGCATTTTTTATATCATCAAACAAATTGCTGAACTTATCATGTCCGTCTGTATAAATCTTAATCTCATTGTTCTGAGTATATGAAAAATCATGAAAAAACAAGTTCATTTTAATCAGATCCTTGAAGTTTTCAACATTTTTATCGTTGAATACAAGCCCCCCTGCATTAAAGAGCTTCCTCTGGACGCTTATATAGTTCCCGAATGTTTTCTTTGCATATATTTTCATGGTAAACAGCTGTTTCCTGCTGAAGTTTTGAGCAAGCAGCAGGTAAAACAAAAAACCGAACCCAGGGAATATGAGCAAAACCAATACCCACGCAAGCGTGGCGGTGGGGTCCTTCCTCTCAAGAAAAATCACAACCATTGCCATTACTATATTAACAATATAAATAAATGAAACCGAACCGAAAAAATCGAACATTGCCGCCTCCCTTCCCATTTTATTATTGCTTAAATATTACTTATTATACTTTTTGTTACTCGTATTGAAATTTTATGTATTATATGCTAATATGTCATTTGACGGCACAGCTCGACACAGATTATTACATTGACAAAGGCAGGTTATAATGGAAAAAACACCTTCAAAATACATAGTGCTGGCAGGAACATTTTTTACCTCGCTATCTTCAATAATAATAAGATTTTCCGAAGCTCCGGCACTCGTTATATCAGCATACAGAATGCTGTTTACATCATTGCTTCTGTTGATTCCCGTAATGCTTAAGAGCCGCGGTGAATTCAGGAATATCACAAAAAAAGAATATATGCTGTGCACAGTCAGCGGAATTTTTCTCGCTCTGCACTTTGCTTCATGGATTTCATCAATAAAGATGACATCCATTGCAAACTCAACTATATTGGTCTCATGCAGCCCCATATTTGTGGCGCTGGCAAATTATTTCTTCACAAAGGAAAAGCTCAGCAGGAAAATGGCTGTCGGAATATCCATGTCTCTTGCAGGCACTGTCATAATTGCCACAGGCTCTCTTGGGGACTCCGCAAGCAACATGATGCTGGGCAACACGCTGGCATTTCTGGGAGCCGTATTTGTGGCAGGATACCTGGTTATAGGAGGAGTTGTGAGAAAAAATATGAGCGCAGGCGTATATGTGTTCATAGTTTATTCCGTATCCACAGCAGCTCTGTTCATTATGTGCCTCGTTTCAAAAACACCCATTTATCCTTATTCAGCCAAGGAATTCATGCTTTTTGCGACACTGGCGTTTTTCTGCTCGATCCTGGGTCATACAGTATACAATTACATGGTCAAATATGTATCATCAACTCTCATATCTGTGTCAACCCTCAGCGAGCCCATATTTGCAAGCATTATGGCAATCATCATTTTCAGGGAAATACCTTCTGTCCATACCGTCATAGGTGGCTCAGTGATTATAGCAGGTATATTTTACTACCTGGTAACGAATAATAAAGGAAATACATCTTCAAATGCAAGGAATACAAAATGAATTATGAAATTACAGGCAACTTAATAACAGAGCCTGCCTCTGTTAAGAATTGCTTTACACCATTTTTATTATTGATTCTATCCGCTTTGTTTATTCCTGCTGCATATATATTTGTTGCAGCAGTTTTTATTGTTGGACTCTTCAGAAAAAACAGCAGAATAAGAGAAATGGGCAGGCTTGATATATTAGTATATGCTTATGTGGCAACGGGTTTGATATCTTCAGACTATAGATTGATTTCTGCGGTCTACGCTGCAATAATGCTGCTCTGTCTATATGCCTTCCATATATTCAGCTCATTGAATTCAAGCCAACTGGGTAAACTAAGAAGCTTGCTGCTCATTGTATCGTTGGCTGTATTTATCATAGGAATACTGCAATATTTCAGCCCTGGATTTTCCATACCCTCCAAGTGGGTCGATTCCGGTGAATACAGCATCAATAGGCGCATTTACTCAACGTTTTACAATCCTAACGTCTTTGGCTTCTATATAAGTTTCATTATTTTAATAGCGTGTGAGAATCTTGACCTCAGGAAAGTGAATCTTGAATCAGCAGTATTTGCAATAGGTACAACCTGCTTAATCCTGACATTTTCAAGGACATCGTGGGTGTCCCTGCTGGCAGGATTATCAGTTGCAGCTCTGCGGGACAAAAAGTACATAAAATATATTTTAATATTAGCCATAGCCATATTTGGTACGGATCTACTGATGGGAATAGGCAGGGCTAACCCTGCAAGGGCAATGGAAGACAGCTCCTTTCTTTACAGACTGGATGTTTGGAAAGCCTGCATTGAAATCATAAAGGACAATTTCGTATCAGGCATAGGCTTTGGAACACTTTTCATGCATATTTCGGAATATTCGTCATCCGTAAGCACAAAAATAGAGCATTGCCACAACATATATCTTCAAATTTTAACTGAAACAGGATTTCTGGGTTTCTCAATATTTTCGATGGTTGCAGCTGGCATTTTTAAAAAGCTGCGAAATATAACGGCCTTTGCTGTACTGGCCATGACAATGGTCAGCGGATTAGTGGATTCTATTCCCTTGACCCCCCAAATAATGATAATGCTGAGCATGTATGCAGGAGCTCTGAATGAGAAAAAGTCATTCCCGGATTAACGGGAATGACTTTTTTATTTCTTATTTTCAATTGATGCCTTTATCAGATTTCTGAACAACGGATGGCTTCTTGTTGGTCGTGACTTGAATTCCGGATGGAACTGCGCCGCAACAAACCACGGATGGTCCTTGAGCTCCACAATCTCAACAAGTCTGTTATCCGGTGAAGTTCCGGAAATTATCAGCCCGTTTTTCTCACACTCTTCCCTGAATTCATTGTTGAACTCAAATCTGTGTCGGTGCCTTTCATTAATCATATCCGCACCTTCATATGCTTCCTTGGCCTTTGTTCCATCAACAAGCCTGCATGGATAGCTGCCCAGTCTCATTGTTCCGCCCTTGTTCTCCACATCCTTCTGGTCGTTCATAATATCTATTAAAGGATGTTCTGTTTCGGGATTGAATTCTGTGCTGTGAGCATCACTGTATTTCAACACTCCTCTGGCAAAGTCCACTACGGCCATCTGCATGCCGAGACATATGCCGAGGAACGGCACTCCATTTTCTCTTGCATATCTGGCAGCCAATATTTTACCTTCTATTCCCCTGTCTCCGAAGCCTCCCGGAACCAATATTCCGTCACTGCCCCTGAGTTTTTCTTCATAGTTGCTTTCATTCACTTCATCTGAGTGAATCCAATCTATCTCAACCTCGGCTGAATTATCTATTCCTCCGTGCTTCAGTGCTTCCGCAACCGAAAGATAAGCATCCTTCAGCTCCACGTACTTGCCCACCAGTGAAATTTTAATGTGGTGAGCAGGATTTTTAGAACGCTGAACCATGTCCTTCCACTCTGCCAAATCCGGCTCCTTGCAGTTCATTCCGAAATGATTGCATACTATTTTATCCAAGCCTTCATTTTCAAGAAGAAGGGGTATATCATACAGTGAATCCGCATCCGTGTTTTGAATTACGTGCTGCTTGTCAACATTGCAGAACAATGCTATTTTAGCCTTCAGGTCATCACTTATTTCCTTCTCTGTCCTGCACACCAGGACATCAGGCTGTATTCCTATGCTCAAAAGCTCCTTTACGCTGTGCTGCGTTGGCTTTGTTTTAAGCTCTCCCGCCTTTGACAGATAAGGAAGCAGCGTAACGTGTATGTACATTACATTTTCTCTTCCCACCTCATATCGAATCTGGCGAATTGCTTCCAAGAACGGCTGACTTTCAATGTCTCCTACTGTACCGCCTATTTCGGTAATAACCACATCAACATCCTTTACAGTAGCGACTCTTTTTAACAGGCCTTTTATTTCGTTGGTTATATGGGGAATTACCTGGACTGTTCCTCCCAAATAATCTCCTCTTCTTTCCTTATTTAAAACAGACCAGTAGACCTTTCCTGATGTTATGCTGCTGTACTTGGTTAAATCAATGTCTACTATTCTCTCATAGTGACCTAAGTCCAGATCTGTCTCCGCCCCGTCATCCGTAACATAAACCTCACCGTGCTGATAAGGGCTCATTGTACCCGGGTCCACGTTCAAATACGGATCAAATTTCTGAAGAGTAACCTTAAGTCCTCTTGCTTTAAGCAGCCTACCCAACGACGCTGCCGTTATCCCCTTACCTAACGAAGATACGACTCCTCCCGTTACAAAAATATATTTTGGCATTTTTTCCTCCTGTTTCTCCATCCTGCTACCGTTCTTAATATTTGATAATCCCCTTAAACATAAAAACAGAGACAAAAAAGGGGTTTTTTTTTTAGTCTCTATCCTAAACATATATAGTTCGTTAAAAAATAAAATTATATGATTTATATAAATATTACTTTCCAATTCTATATTAAAAAAAGTAAAAGGTCAATGGTTTTTTAAAAAAATTTTATGCCAAAGTTGTACTATCGGAATGTATAGCGCATATACATTTATAAAAGAATGCGAACACATCTGTATCATAAAGGAGGATTCAACTTGTTTAAATTAATAGGCGATACTTTTAATATTAGTGAAATCATTGACTCAAATTCCGCTGAGGTTATGCTGGAAAACGAGTTTGCACTTTCTGACAATACTCCGGCCATAGAAAAAATAATATCCGCGGAGGGCAAAGCAAAAATTGATAAAACTTCAGTAAAAAATGATGCCGTTGTTGTGGAAGGAACATTGGTTTACAACATAATTTACCGTTCAAATGATGAGGATATCATGGCAAATTCCATGTCCGGAAAAATCCCTTTCACCGAGGAAATTCCGGTTTCGGGAGCCAGAGAAGGAATGGAAGCACAGTCTGCCGCGTTTATTGATTACATAGATGCCGAGAATCTGAATGATAAAAATTACATGGTAAAGTCGGTTATATTGCTTGATACTGATGTAATAAACAAGCATCCAGTAAACTTCGTATCAAACCTCGAGTCAGACGGCAGCTTTCAGGCAAGGACCCAAAATGTGAAATACACTGACCAAGCGTCCATGCTGTCAGAGGAAATAACCATCAATGATGCGGTGGAGCTCAGCAAGGGTTCTGATGAAATATCCAGAATACTGAAATCAGAGTCTGAGGTATTCATTACAAGCATTGATTCTCTGGATGATAAAATGCTTGTTGAGGGAACTTGCAAGGTAGGGTTTTTATACACAGAGGACAACAGTCTGAATGCGGCGGCATACGTGGCTGAGGAGTTTCCTTTTACACATTACATTGAGGTGAAGGACTCAGGCGACGATGTACTCAAGGACATAAGTGTAGCATTAAATGAAATGACATACAACATTGCCGAAAATTATGACGGTGAAAAAAAGCTCATTGAATTCAACCTGCCGTTTACAGTAAATGCAGCAATGTACAGTGTTGCAGAAAAAAATATAATAACCGACTGCTACTCCACCAGCTGCCTGCTGAATCTGGAGTCAGCAAAAGTAAAGCTTACATCCATGAACAACATTGTAAATAAGACAGTTAAATATGAAAATAATTTTGATGTTGTTTCCGGATCCATAAAGGATATCTACACCGTAGATGTAAGCCCAAAAATTTCAGAAAAAAGAATTTTTGACGACAAATACGTTATTGATGGATTCCTTGATGTAAATTTGCTGTACCTTAACGGAGAAATCAACAAAATTGACAAGGCCTATGCATCACTGCCATTTACGGCTTCCATAGATCTAAAGGAAAGCGAACTGTCTGATGACATCACATCAAATGTGGATATTGCTAAATGCGGAGCATACAGAAAGGGAAGCAACTCTGTCATAGTCAACTGCGATATAAACGTAGGAATGAAAATGAGGGGCAACAGCGAAATTTCAGTAATCAGCAACATAACCGAGGAAGGCCCTATTGAAAGAAGTAAGATGCCAAGTCTCGTGTTCAGGGTTGTTCAGCCGGGAGAAACAGTGTGGGATATTGCAAAGAACTACAACTTGTCAATCAATTACCTGAAAGAATTGAACGACATTCCCGAAGACAACGCACTTGCACCAGGAACGAAAATAGTGATAGCAAGAATGGTATAACTTGAACATAAAAATGCTAAAAAATTAAGGGCGCTCAGCGCCCTTTTTAATTTATCTGTTACTTCTGTATATTTCCAAACTTTGTGTACTGGCTTATCCATGCAAGCTCTACGGTTCCCACAGGGCCGTTTCTCTGCTTGGCTATGATTACATCGGTAATTCCTTTTTTCTCAGACTCTTCCTTGAAGTAGTATTCGTCTCTGTAAAGCATGAGTACAACGTCCGCGTCCTGCTCTATTGCTCCCGACTCTCTGAGGTCAGACATTATAGGTCTGTGGTCCTGACGGAGCTCCGGCGCACGGGACAGCTGGGACAAGGCCATTACGGGGCAGTCCATTTCTCTTGCAAGGGCCTTAAGTCCACGCGATATATTGGAAATTTCCTGCTGCCTGTTGGTGGAATTCGTTCCGTCTGACATAAGCTGGAGATAGTCTATAACTATTAAATCCAATCCCTTTTCCATTTTAAGACGTCTGCATTTTGACATGAGCTCAAAAACAGAAATAGCCGCTGTATCGTCAATAAAAATTTTTTGGTTAGAAACAGTGCTCATTGTGGAAATAAGCCTTGTCCAATCCTCGTCGTCAAGATTTCCCGTCCTGAGCTTTGAGCTGTCAACCATGGATTCCATGCTTATAATTCTCTGAACATACTGCTCCTTGGACATCTCAAGACTGAACAGCGCCACGGAAGCACCGGTTTTAACGGCATTCATGGCTATGTTCAGGGCAAGTGCTGTCTTTCCCATTGACGGTCTTGCCGCAAGCAGCACAAGGTCGGACCTCTGGAGTCCCGAGGTCATTCTGTCAAGGTCGGTGTAGCCTGTGGTGAGACCTGTTATGCTCCCCTTGTTCATTGCTCTTTCCTCAAGAGTATTGAACACATTCATAAGCACGTCCTTGATTTCGGCAAAAGAATTCACGCTTCTGTTCTGAGATATGGAGAATATCCTCGATTCAGCTAACTCGATTATCTTCTGAACATCGTCGTTTTCCTTGTAGCCCTTTTCAATTATTTCCCCGGAAACACTTATGAGCTTGCGGAGGGTGGATTTTTCCCTGACAATGCCGCAGTATGCCTCAACGTTCTTTGAGGTTATTATATTTTCCGTTAATTTTGCCAGATATTCAAAGCCGCCCACATAATCGATTTTGCCTCTTTTTTTCAGCTCTTCGGCAACAATGAGGGCATCCACCGGCATATTCTGCATATGCACCTGTCTTATGGAGTCGAAGATTTCTCTGTTTGCCTCAAAATAGAAATCCTCTGCCTTAAGTAAATTCATTACCTTCTCGACAGCAACATGGTCAATCAGAGCGGATGCAAGCACAGTCTGCTCCGCCTCGGCACTGTGAGGCGGAACCTTTCCCATATTAATCAAATCAGACATTTCAATCCTCTTTTATTTTTCTGTAACTATAACTTTCACCTTTGCGTTAACCTGTGAATGAAGCTTAATCTTTACGAAATATTCGCCCACGGATTTTATAGGCTCATCCAAATCATATTTTTTCTTGTCAATGGCAAAGCCGTGATCCTTTTCAATATACTCGGCAATTTCCTTTGTTGTTACGGCACCGAACAGCTTGCCGTTTTCTCCGGTCTTCGTCTTGATGACAACTGTGATCTTAGTTAATTCTTCCTCTAGTTTCTTTGCCTCATCATATATTTCCTTTTCCTTTGCTTCCTGAAGCTGCTTTGCATTTTCCAGATTCTTCAGATTTACAGGAGTTGCTTCTATGGCTAAATTTTTAGGAAACAGAAAATTCCTTGCATATCCATCCTTGGCATTTATAATATTGCCCTTTTTTCCTACATTCTTAACATCTTCCAATAATATTACTTTCATTCTTCCTTGTTCTCCTTCTTGTAATGAGATATTGCTTCTATCAATTTATATTTTGCTTCATCCATATCATGAGTTTGTATCTGCGCCCCCGCCATGTTCAGGTGTCCTCCGCCTCCGAGGCTCTCCATTATTACCTGTACGTTTATAGGTCCTGTGGAACGTGCGCTTATATTTATGTAATCCTTGTTTCTCACAAGCACAAAGCTCATCTTAATATCCTTTATGGTAAGAAGCTCATCAGCCCCCTGTGCCGCTATAACGTTTGAGTCCTCAGAAATTTCATCTATGTATGAAACTGCAGCATCATCAAAGACGATTTCAGATCTTTCGATTATTTCAGTCTTCCTTTTCATTGATTCCAGACTCTCATTGAACAACTCCTTAACATCGGTTGTGTCAGCGTTATTCCTCCTCAGGAAGGATGCCGCCTCAAATGTTCTGACTCCTGTCTTGAATGTAAAAGAGTTCGTATCAAGTACTATCCCTGCAAGGAGTGCATCCGCCTCAAATTTCGTCAGCTTAATATGATCCTCCATGTATTGAACAAGCTCTGAAATCAGCTCACATGTGGACGAGGCATAGGGCTCTATATAATCAAGCAGCGGATTTTCAATGTATTCCTCGCTCCTTCTGTGATGGTCAATAAGAACTATTTTATCCACCTTGGTAAGAAGCTCAGGTGCTTCGGTGTAACTGGGCCTGTGAGTGTCAAGCACAACCACCAGCGTGTTCTGGTCAATCATGCTCATTGCGGTTTCCGTGCTTATGAGGGCATCCAGGTAATGACTTTCCTCATGCTTCATGCGCTCATGCATATTTTTAAGCGCATGGTTCACGGTATTGAGCACAATATACGCCTTTTTTCCTCTGCTTCTTGCCATTGCATAAAGTCCTATGGAAGCACCGAGACTGTCCATGTCCCCTACTCTGTGCCCCATTATTATGATATTTGAGCTCTGGTCCATTATCTGCCTTAAAGCATAGGAAATAATTCTTGCCTTAACCTTGGTTCTCTTTTCAACAGCCTTGCTTTTACCGCCGTAGAATTTAACGGAGTTGATTCTTTTTACTACGGCCTGGTCTCCGCCTCTTCCAAGTGCCACATCCAATGCTCCCTTGGCGTACTCTAAAAGCTGTGTCAGATTCTTAGCCAGCACTCCTGTTCCTACGCTGAGCGTAAAGTTGAAATCACCGGCTCCTTTCAGGGCCTTCACATCCTCAAGCATTGAAAATTTTCTTGATTCAAGAGACTCTAAAAATCCGTTTTCAATCATCATCAAAAATCTTGCGGTATCATATCTCAGTACAAAGCCGTTCATTTCAGAAGCATATCTGTTGAGTATTTTTTCGACCTCCGCTGTCATTGCGGATTTTTCGCCCTTGTCGAGCTTTTCCGATATTTCATCGTAATTATCTATCTGTACCAGCATCGCAACAGGACGTTCATCGTTATATTTAGCCTTAAGATTTGCAAATGCCGTATTTTCATTCCAGTAGCACACATGGGAAATACCTTCGCCGAATCGTCCCTCCTCGAGACTGTAGTACATAATATTGAAGGTTTTACCTGAATCGACAATTTCAACACTGCTTATTGTTCCTTCCCGGTTGTCTTCCATTGTTTTCACAGGGAAACCGCGGATAAACTCGTCGATATTTTCAATATTATCTATCTCATCACCAACAAGCTCCTTGAACTTTTTATTAAACCAAAATATCTGACCGAATGGCCCTATTATGCTTATTGGTATGGGAGAATAGTAAAATGAGTTTACAGACAGGTTTTCAATATTTTTTGTATAATCAATTATGTATTTTTTCAGGTCCTTTTCTCTCTGCCGCTGCCTTCTGAAGGCGACAGCAGCAATGATTGCCAGTATAAGTGCTGCGGCGGCGGCATATATGTACATGCCATTAATCAGTAAAACCAGTATGGTAAAAATATTCAGCGCAAGATAAACTAAGCTGTCATCTCTCAAAAAATTAGGAGTTTTCTTATTATCCAAATCTCTGCCTCCTTTACGGTTATACCGTCCTATTTATTTTTCTCAAATCTATTGCCAAATCTACCAGACCTGCCAGCGCAACAGCAAAGGCGAGACCCGGAATCATAAACAGCGAAATAAACAACAGCATGAATAATGAAATTCTTTTATATCCTATACTCATACGGCTTCTCAGCACAAAAAATTTAGTGACAGCAAATCCCTGCAAATACATTGCTATGAATAAAATCATAATTAAGTTTGTCTGAATGATTCCTGCATCTATTCCGAAAACTCCCAGCAGGTAGGACAAAAGCATCATCACGGCAATTGCAGTCATAAATGTTCTCGGAAATGAGAAATATGCAATTCCCTCGTGAGGTCTGACGGTAATTGAGAATCGTTTTGCAAATTTAAACGCAACCATATAATTAACATATGCTGTTGCAACAGATGACACTATGAGCACCGCCGGAAATATATTTGAAATAAAGCTTATAATCATAGGCCCCATCTCATCATATGTTTTTATAACCTTATCTATATTTTCATTCTGCATCCCTGCGGGCATGCCTGACAGCATATCCTTTGTCATCTGAAAGCTCTCTGCATACATATCCTTGAGCTGCTGAAGAAAATTTATTCCTAAAAATGCGTCCATGAGCATTATCATGACTACAAA
>DNNV01000304.1 GCA_003497505.1 Clostridiales bacterium
GCGAGCACGACATAGTTAAAGGCAATCTTGAAAAGGGAGCAGTGGAATATGAATTCAAGCCTCTGTCCAAAAGAAAGTTCATAACCCGCAATATCAACTTAGAATCAAGCTACAGCTTCAATAAAATCCTCGACCTGATAAAATTCTCAGGAGATACATTTTCCAACATCAAAGATTATGTAAGAATAAATCTCACAGGGGAAGTCAATACAGATATTTCAATGGATGAAGTTGAAAATGAGGCGAGGCAATTTTTTTACTATATAGAATTTGATGAAAATTACATTTATAAGAACTCAGAGATTAAAATACAGGACTGCAATGAATTTAACATAATTGAGAGCTACAAGCTGCAATTTGAAAATCATCAGGATAAGACAGAGCAGCAGGCATTTAAGCTTGGACTTGAAGTTCTCCGCAAAGAAAAGGTGGTAAATTAGCATGTATATAAATAAGCTTCATTTAAGAGCTTTTGGAAAATTTACATATAAGAGACTGTATTTTGAAAATAAATTCAATATTGTTTACGGAGAAAATGAAGCGGGAAAAAGCACCGTGCATAACTTCATAGAATCTATGCTGTACGGGTTTGGAAGTGATGATACTGATGCACTGAGATTCAATAAGTACAGGCCTTGGAACAGCAACTTGTACAAAGGTTCACTTGGCATCAGGGATGCAGGCGGAGAAAAGCACATAATTTCCAGAGATTTTGCTCTGGGCACCACTCAGGTTTTAAAGAGAGCTGAAGATGATAATGAACTGTATGAGGAGGAAATAACAAACCCCGGCGAATACTTTTTCAACATGAGCAAGATTTTCTTCAACAATACAGTGAGCATTCGTCAGCTTGGAAACAAAACAGAAGATGAAATGGCTGATGAAATTAAGAATAAAATAATAAACCTTAGTAAAACCAGAGACGAGTCCATATCCATGGACAGAATTATCCGCAGATTAGGCAGCATAAAGGATGAGGCAGGAAATGAGAGCGATGACAAAACTTTGCTGGGTCAATATGCACTTCGTCTGTCAGAGCTGAAAGAGGCAAGGGAAAATTCCGTGAAGGCATGCAGACAGACGGTTTTCTTAGCCATGGAAAAGAAAAAAATCAACGGCAAAATCCAGGAGCTGAGCCTGCGCATTGAGGAGCTGAACAAGGAACTGGCAGACTATGACCTTTCTCTGAAAAGGGATATGTTTTTAAGGGCAGAGCCTGTTAAAAAAGAGCTTGATGCAATAAATGAAAAGCTGTTGATTTATCCTGCAGAAAAGCTGAGGGAATATTCCCCGGAGGATTACAGGGAAGCTATGGATATTGAAAGTGCACTTAATTTAATGTATCTTCAAAGAAAGAAGCTTGAAGAAGAAAAAGCGGATAATGAAGAAGAGCTGAACAGGCTTATGTCCGACATATCAAATAAAATTAACGAAGAATTCAGCATAGATATTCTGAACGGTAATTACAGAAAATATAAAAATAATATTGTAAAAATAGAAGAACTTAAAATTAAAATACAGGCAGGAAAAGAAAATCTTTCAGGCACAAATATTGCAGAAATAGAAGGCTGTCTTGAGAAATTTGAAAAAATAGAAGATATCAGCAGGAAAATAGAGCTTACAGATGTTTTTCTTAACAATGGAAATTATGAAAAAATGAGAAGCTACAAGAGGTTTAAATCCTGGGGTCTGTTCTTTATGGTGTTGCTGGCATCTTCCGTGATTTCAGCTCTTTGGTATTCTGTATATAAATACGGTAATATAATCAAAAGCTTCATAGACAGCTACTATGTGATGGATGAATCCGTGAATATTGCTGCAGGCGTAGTTACAGCTCTTATTGTTATGCTTTCTGTCATATTTGCAGGACCGGTTTTGAATAAAATCAAAAGTGCAAAAAATGAAATTGATGCCATAGAATGTGAGACTGCTGACAATACGGTTTCATTGAATAGACTTCACAGTGACAGACAGGACATAGTAAGTGACGCAGGGTGTGAGAGCCTTGAAGAGGCAGTTGAAAAATGCGGCGAGATGAGAACTGAAAAAAGCATGCATGAAGAAAAGGTCAAGCTGATAAAATATGATGAGGAAGCTTTGAGCACGCTGAAAAGCGAAAATGCATCCCTTGAAAATAATCTTCGTGAATGCCTGTCCATATTTGGTATGGATATCATAAGCGATGAAAATATAAGAGAAATAAATGATGCATATTTAAGGAAGAATAAGGTGAGCAGCCAGCTATCTGCAATCAGTGACAGGATTGAGCAGGAAAACCAAAGCCTTGTTAAGCTTAACAAAGAAATATCCTTTGAAGAAAAAAGGTTTGAAATGATTTTAAGCGGTAACGGTATGGAGGATATGGAAAGCTTTAAAAGTGCTGCCCAGTACAGGAGCATGTATACAGAGCTGACTTCCGACAGGGATTATAAACAAGAAATACTTTATAAAATAATAGGTGATGAAAGCTTCGATAATTTGAAATCGAGAGTTGAAAGCGCCGATTGTTCAGAGATTAAAAAGATTGACAGGCAGGAGCACCAGCTGAGTATATTCAAATTATCCGAAGAGAAATCGGGTCTGGAGAAAAATACTGATGACATTCTTGGAGAAATAGATGAAATAGAAGGCAGCACGAGAAGCCTGGTTGAAATTGACGAAGAAATAGATTTCTATGAAAATAAAATAAATACATTTAAAAGAAAAATAAGGGTTGCGGAAATTGCAGCCGAGAAAATTCTTAGCATATCCGATTCTATAAAGGGAGATTTTATGCCTCTTCTTAGAAGGTCAATAAGTGATAATTTTGCATATCTTACAGCCGGAAAATACAGCCAGGTTTTAAT
>DNNV01000215.1 GCA_003497505.1 Clostridiales bacterium
GCGCAGACAGATTTGCATCTGATGACGTGGTACATCCGGAAACAGGCGAGGTTATGGTTAAATCCGGAGAATTTATTTCCGAAGTAACAGCACATAAAATTCAAAATTCAGGTATAAAGAAAGTAAAGGTAAGATCCGTTCTCACATGTAAAACTCCTCACGGCGTTTGTGCAAAGTGCTACGGAACGAACCTTGCCACAGGAAAGCTTGTGACTGTGGGCGGAGCCGTTGGTATAATTGCTGCCCAGTCAATAGGTGAGCCTGGTACACAGCTTACAATGCGTACATTCCATACTGGAGGTATAGCAGCTGCAAGTGACATCACTCAGGGTTTACCGCGTATTGAAGAGCTTTTCGAGGCAAGAAAGCCGAAAGGTCAGGCAATAATTTCAGAAATACCCGGCAAGATAACTGTGACGGAGAAAATTCACAAAAGAGAAGTTACGGTTACAAACAATGACAGCATGGAAAGCAAGACTTACTTGATTCCGTACGGTTCCAAGATATTGGTTTCAGAGGGAGAGTATATTGAAGCCGGAGATAAGATTACCGACGGCTCCATAAATCCTCATGACATAATGAGCATCAAGGGAATGAAGGCACTTGAGTCATATATTCTCATGGAGGTTCAGAGAGTTTACAGAATGCAGGGTGTTGATATCAGCGATAAGCACGTTGAGGTTATTATCAGGCAGATGGTGAACAAGGTGCGTATAGAGGATTCGAACGACACTACTCTTCTTTCGGGAAGTCTCGTATCAGGGTTTGAATTCAAGGAACAAAATGACAAGGCTATTGCAGAAGGCAAGGAGCCTGCAACGGGAGAGATTGCACTTTTGGGTATAACAAAGTCCTCTCTTGCTACAGATTCATTCCTCGCATCGGCATCCTTCCAGGAAACAACGAGAGTTCTTACCGATGCAGCAACAAAAGGCAAAGTTGACAACCTGTTAGGACTTAAAGAAAATGTTATAATAGGAAAATTGATACCTGCCGGAACCGGAATGAAGAAATACAGAAATATAGGCGTTACATCCAAGGATGTTGAACCTGAGGAAACAGAGGAAGCTGTTGGGGAATAACAATTAAAAAAAGTATTTGACATCTAAAAAATTAGATGGTAGAATACTTGAGTGTTTTAATCCTTATGTTAATAACAGATTGAATCATCATCTTGGGGCAGTCGGAGACACGGCTGCCCGGATGATGTTACAGTTAGAGATAAAGGGTGATTAAAATGGAAGATAACAACAAAATAGTAATTGGAAAGAAGCAGACTTTGAGAGCCTTGCAAAGAGACGAGGCCGAGAGGGTATATATATCAAAGGATGCTGATTTGCATGTTACCAGAGAAATCACTGATGTTTGCAGCGAAAAGGGTATTGAAATAACATATTTTGATACAATGAAGGAGCTTGGCGCATCAGTGGGTATCAGCGTAAACGCAGCGGCGGCTGCCGTTTTAAAATAAACAAATTGCAAGGAGGTGCACGAATGCCATCAATTAACCAGTTAGTGAGAAAAGGTAGAGAAAGAGTAACATATAAGTCTACTGCTCCAGCATTGAATGTAAGCTATAACACACTTCAGAAGAAGATGAACGAAGCTCATTCACCTCAGAAAAGAGGAGTTTGTACTTCAGTTAAAACTGTAACACCTAAGAAACCGAACTCAGCATTAAGAAAAATTGCCAGAGTTAAGTTAACAACAGGCGTTGAAGTTTCAGCATACATTCCGGGAGTTGGTCACAACTTACAGGAACACAGTGTTGTTCTTATAAGAGGCGGAAGAGTTAAGGACTTACCAGGGGTTAGATATCACATTATCAGAGGTACCCTTGATACAGCTGGTGTTGCTAAGAGAAAGCAATCAAGATCCAAGTATGGAGCAAAAAGGGAAAAACAGAAAAAATAATTAGATGATATCCGGCACACTATGCAGGTTATGATGCATCGCGCCATAATATATATATAATGTTCCGTGTTTAGAATAAATTCAGATACGGAAGGTTGTTACATTGATGTTTACAGTTAGCGTATACGCTTTAAATAGAAACTGTTTCGGAAATGAATGCATTTTGTGCACAACGGCATATTATTGTCGAGTACCTGTGAATTAAATTATTATTAAGGAGGGAAGCAAAGTGCCAAGAAAAGGTCACATACCTAAGAGAGAAGTAATGGAAGATCCGATATACAGAGATAAGGTTGTTTCTAAATTAATCAACCAGCTTATGTATGACGGAAAAAAAGGTGTTGCTCAAACTATCGTATATGATGCGTTTGACATAATAAAAGAAAAAACCGGTGAAGACCCGTTAGAGGTGTTCATTAAAGCCATGAACAATATCATGCCAGTTCTGGAAGTTAAAGCAAGAAGAGTAGGCGGAGCAACTTATCAGGTGCCTATTGAAGTAAGACCAGAAAGAAGACAGACATTAGGCTTGAGATGGCTTGTAGGTTATTCTCGTAAAAGAGGAGAAAAAACCATGCGTGAAAAGCTTGCAAAAGAAATAATGGATGCAGCTAACAACGTAGGAGCAAGTGTTAAGAAAAGAGAAGATACTCATAAAATGGCAGATGCCAACAAAGCATTTGCACACTTTAGATGGTAATAATCAAAGTAGTAAGATTTTATTCGCAGCGTGAAGGAGGGAAATAATGAGAGAATATTCTTTAGAGAATACAAGAAATATCGGTATTATGGCGCATATTGATGCGGGAAAAACAACTACTACCGAAAGAATCCTGTTCTATACCGGGAAAATTCATAAAGTAGGCGAAACTCATGAAGGTGCAGCTCAGATGGACTGGATGGAGCAAGAGCAGGAAAGAGGAATTACAATAACTTCAGCTGCTACTACTTGTCATTGGAAAGATATAAGAATTAACATTATAGATACACCGGGTCACGTAGACTTTACAGTTGAAGTTGAAAGATCATTGAGAGTACTTGATGGAGCAGTAACAGTATTTGATGCTAAGATGGGGGTTGAACCTCAGTCGGAAACTGTTTGGAGACAGGCAGACAAATATCATGTACCAAGAATTTGTTTTATAAACAAAATGGATAAATTAGGTGCAAATTTCTTCTACTCATTAGGCACAATTATTGACAGGTTAAAAGCTAATGCTATTCCAATTCAGTTGCCAATCGGGGCTGAAGAAAACTTCAGAGCAATAATAGATTTAGTTGAAATGAAAACTATAAACTATGGAAACGATGAAGGAACAGACATTACTATTACTGAGATACCAGAAGAATATTTAGATCAAGCAAATGAATACAGAGAAAAATTAATTGAAGCTGTTGCAGATACTGATGAAATATTGATGGAAAAATACTTGAACGGTGAAGAATTCACTGTTGAAGAAATCAAAAGAGCTATCAGAATTGCAACTACTAATGTTAAGATAATTCCTGTAATTTGCGGTACTTCATACAAGCATAAAGGTGTTAGATTGATGTTGGATGCAGTAGTTGACTACTTGCCAAGTCCGAGTGAAGTGCCACAGATGAAAGGTTTTGACCCTGATACAAAAGAGGAAATACCTGTAGGAATTAAGGATGAAGATCCTTTAGCAGCATTAGCATTTAAAATAATGACTGACCCATTTGTTGGAAAGCTTACTTTCTTTAGAATTTATGGCGGAACGTTGGAATCAGGAAGCTATGTATTAAATTCTTCTAAAAACAAGAAAGAAAGAATTGGTCGTATTCTTCAGATGCATGCTAACAAAAGAGAAGAAATTAAGATATCTTATTCAGGAGACATAGAAGCAGCAGTAGGTTTAAAGTTTACTACTACCGGAGATACATTATGTGATCCGGAACATCCGGTTGTGTTGGAGTCAATGGAGTTCCCTGAACCGGTTATAGAAGTAGCTATTGAACCCAAGACTAAAGCAGGTCAGGAAAAAATGGGTGTAGGACTTCAGAAACTTGCTGAAGAAGACCCAACATTCAAGACATATACAAATCCTGATACAGGACAGACAATTATTGCAGGTATGGGCGAGCTGCATTTGGAAATAATCGTTGACAGACTCTTAAGAGAATTCAAGGTTGAAGCAAATGTAGGTAAGCCTCAGGTTTCTTACAAAGAAACAGTTACAGGCAATGCAGATGTTGATATGAAGTATGCAAGACAGTCAGGCGGTAAGGGACAATATGGTCATGTTAAAATTACCATGGAGCCTCAGGAGTCAGGTGCTGGAATTACCTTTGTCAATGCAATCACAGGCGGAGTTATACCAAGAGAATATATACCGGCTGTTGAAGCAGGAGTCAGAGGTGCATCTGAAAATGGTGTATTAGCGGGATATCCGGCAATAGACTTTAAGGTAACATTGTATGACGGTTCATATCACGAAGTTGACTCAAGTGAAATGGCATTTAAGATCGCCGGTTCTATGGCGTTCAAGGAAGCAATGAGAAAAGCTTCACCTGTACTTTTAGAGCCTTATATGAAGGTTGAAATAACTACACCTGAAGAATACTTAGGTGATGTTATGGGAGATGCCAACTCAAGAAGAGGCAGAATCGAAGGTTTCTCAGACAGGAACGGTATTAAGGTTGTTGACGCGTTTGTACCGCTTTCAGAAATGTTCGGTTACGCAACTACATTGAGATCAATGACACAAGGTAGAGCAAGCTACTCAATGGAATTCCATCACTATGAGAAAGTTCCTAACAGTGTAGCAGAAAAAATAATACAAAAATAAAAATCCAAATAAATCGGGAGGAGAATTTAAAATGGCAAAAGCAAAATTTGAAAGAAATAAACCCCATGTTAATATAGGAACAATT
>DNNV01000224.1 GCA_003497505.1 Clostridiales bacterium
TATATAAATAAGTTGGATGAAGTTTGCGGGAGAGACTGTTATGTTATTAACAGCGCCGAAGGAGTAAGTGAGAAGTATTAGCCATATTATCATGATGCTCTCAGGCAAAAGGACCGCAAGCTGACAAAACTCTGAAAAGCGCAAGCACCGAAGGAGCAACTCTTACAGTGAAGAGGAATCTCTCAGGTTGGGAACAGGGCAGAAGGCAGAATTTTTTATAATGCTTCTGCCTTTATTTATTTAAAGATAATGATAAACTTTGTAGGCGGTATCGATGATTATTACTAATAATGAGTGGGTGCACAACAAATACAGGGAGTTGTATGACATAATATATATTGAAGGAAGCTACCGTGATGTTCTTGTTAAAACAAGAGACAAGCTGCATGAAGGACATGAGCTTCTGACACATCCTTTATCAAGCAGCATCAAGCCGAATGAAACGCCGTATAAATCTGTGATAATTTCAGATAATAAAGGAAAGCTCAACTTTGATTCAATATATATAATTGAAAATTCAATAATGACCTGTGATAAATTCAATAAAAATAAAATTATGAATTTAACTGAAAAAATGAAGGAAGATTTTAAACTAATTGATTTAACAGTGCTTGAAAGCGCGTTAAATATATAGCAAAAATTTATGGAGGTGAATGTTTTGAAGTTAGAATTAGGCTACGTTTTTATTAAGGATATTCAGTTCGCTGAACAATCAAAAGTAGAAAATGGAACGCTGTATGTTAACAAAGAAGAAGTTAAGGCATTAATTCTAGAAGATCAAAATTTTAAGTCTGCTGATGTAGAATTGGCGAGACCAGGTGAAAGTATCCGTATCATGCCGGTTAAGGATGTTATTGAACCAAGGGTTAAGGTAGATGGACCCGGAGGAATATTCCCAGGTATGGTAAGCAAGGTCGAAACCGTTGGATCAGGCAGAACAAACGTATTAAAGGGTGCAGCTGTTGTTACAACAGGAAAGATAGTTGGTTTCCAGGAAGGTATTATAGATATGACCGGAACTGGAGCAGAGTATACTCCGTTTTCTAAACTAAATAATTTAGTCGTAGTATGCGAGCCTGTTGACGGACTGAAACAGCATGAGCATGAAAAAGCATTAAGATTCGCAGGCTACAAGGTTGCAATGTATCTTGGACAGCTTGCTAAGTCATTAACTCCTGATGAAGTACATACATACGAAACTCCTAACTTGGTTGAAGGACTGAAATTATATCCTGAATTGCCTAGAGTAGCTTATGTATTGATGCTTCAAAGCCAGGGATTAATGCATGACACATATGTGTACGGTGTTGATGCAAAACAGACCCTGACAACAATGCTTTATCCTACAGAAATAATGGACGGAGCTATTGTGAGCGGAAACTGCGTATCTGCATGCGATAAGAACACTACATATCATCATCTGAACAATCCTGTTATTCATGATTTGTTTGAAGAGCACGGAAAGACACTTAACTTTGTTGGCGTAATAATCACAAACGAAAACGTGTATCTTGCAGATAAGGAAAGATCATCTAACTGGAGCGCTAAGCTTGCAGAGCTGTTGGGAGTAGACGGAGTTATAATTTCTCAGGAAGGTTTCGGAAACCCTGATACAGACTTAATTATGAACTGCAAGAAAATAGAAGCAAAAGGAATCAAGACTGTAATAATTACAGATGAGTATGCAGGAAGAGACGGATCATCACAATCTCTTGCTGACGCTGATGCCAGCGCTGATGCTGTTGTAACAGGCGGAAATGCAAATGAGGTAATTGAACTTCCTCCTATGGATAAAATAATAGGTTATGCTGAAGTCGCTGATATAATTGCGGGCGGATTTGACGGAAGCTTGCATGCTGACGGAAGTATCACAGCTGAGCTTCAGGTTATTACCGGAGCTACAAATGAAATGGGCTTCAATAAATTGAGTGCGAGATAGGAAGGAGGAGAAAATAATGCTAAAAGTTGTTCATTATATAAATCAATTCTTTGCCAACATAGGCGGAGAAGAAATGGCTCACGTTCCTGCTGAATTGAGAGAAGGCGTAGTAGGTCCGGGACTTGCTTTCCAGCAAGCATTTGGAGGAGAGGCAGAAATCGTTGCTACAATTGTATGCGGAGACTCATATTTTAACGAGAACCTTGAAAAAGCCAAAACAGAAATAATTGAAATGGTTAAAAAACAAAATCCAGATTTGTTCATTGCAGGACCTGCATTTAACGCAGGAAGATATGGTGTTGCATGCGGTACAATTGCGCAGGCAGTTAAAGAAGAGCTTGGCATTCCTGTACTGACAGGTATGTACGTTGAAAATCCGGGTGCAGATATGTTCAAGAACAGCCTGTACATCGTTTCAACAAAGAACTCAGCAGCAGGTATGAAGGACGCTGTTAAGAAAATGGCTCCTTTGGCCCTTAAACTGGCTAATAAAGAAAACATCGGAGCATCTGCAGAAGAAGGATATATGCCAAACGGTGTAAGAAAGAATTTCTTCGATCAGGAAAGAGGCTCAAAAAGAGCGGTTAATATGCTTCTGAACAAGTTGAGCGGAAAAGAATATGTTACTGAATTCCCAATGCCTGACTTCGACAGAGTTGCACCTAACCCTGCAGTAAAAGATGTTAGAAAAGCAACTATAGCTTTGGTTACATCAGGCGGAATTGTTCCGAAAGGAAATCCTGACCACATAGAATCATCAAGTGCATCTAAATACGGAAAATACGATATTGAAGGTGTTATGGATTTAACAGAAGAAACATTCGCAACTGCACACGGCGGATATGACCCTGTTTATGCCAATATAGACCCTGACAGAGTATTGCCTGTGGATGTTCTGAGAGACCTTGAAAAAGAAGGAAAAATCGGAAAGCTGCACAGATATTTCTATACAACCGTAGGAAATGGGACAGCAGTTAAGAATGCAAAGGGATTTGCTGAAAAATTTGCTCAGGAGCTGAAGGCTGACGGCGTAGACGCAGTTATTCTTACATCAACCTGAGGTACCTGTACACGTTGCGGCGCAACGATGGTAAAAGAAATAGAAAGAGCAGGAATTCCTGTAGTACATATGTGTACAGTTGTTCCTATATCTTTAACAGTTGGAGCTAACAGAATAGTTCCTACTATAGCAATACCGCATCCTCTTGGAAATCCTGCATTAACAATGGCAGAAGAAAAGGTTATAAGAAGAGCGCTGGTGGAAAGAGCATTGAAAGCTTTGGAAACTGAAGTTTCAGAACAGACTGTATTTGAAAAATAAATTATGAGGGCAATTCCCATTGCTTAAGCGATATTGGAATTGCCCACATAAAGTAGTTTTGGTAATCATGATTATAAAATATGTTTACTTAATTGCGAATATGTTATAAAATATTCATAATAATAGATTGCACAGATTACATAGATTACGTAGAAGAGAGGTGTGACATGAGCAAAGTATATGATGTATTGATCCTGGGAGCAGGACCGGCAGGATTGTCAGCAGGCTTGTATGCCGGAAGAGCAAGATTAAGCACTCTGATAATAGAAAAAGAAAAAGACGGAGGACAAATAGCCCTTACGTCAGAAGTTGAAAATTATCCCGGATGCCTCGAGGGTGAATCAGGACCTACATTAATAGATAGAATGGCAGATCAAGCAAAGCATTTCGGAGCTGAGAAAGTATATGATGAAATAGTTGAAGTAAGACTGGAAGGCAAAGAGAAAGTGCTTGTGGGCAAAAAAGGAGAATATGTTGGTAAGACTGTAATAATAGCAGGTGGAGCCACATCAAAGCCAATCGGATGCCCAGGAGAAAAAATATTCACAGGTAAGGGAGTTTCCTACTGTGCAACATGTGATGCAGCATTCTTTGAAGATTTTGAGGTGTTCGTAGTTGGTGGCGGAGATACAGCCGTTGAAGAAGCTATGTACCTGACTAAATTTGCAAGAAAGGTATCCTTAATCCACAGAAGAAACGAATTGAGAGCAGCTAAATCAATTCAGCAGAAGGCTATGGAAAATCCAAAGATGAATTTTATATGGGATTCTGTTGTTAAAGAAATCAAGGGTGACGGCATAGTTAACTCCATGGTTCTTGAAAATATCAAGACAGGCGAGATAACTGAAATAGTTGCCGACGAGGACGACGGAACATTCGGTATATTCGTATTCATCGGATATGAGCCGAAAACAAAGCTGTTTGAAGGTTTGTTAAACATCGAAAACGGTTATATCGCAACAGATGAAAATATGAAAACAAATATTGAAGGCGTATATGCAGCCGGAGATATAAGGGTGAAAAGCCTTAGACAGGTTGTTACTGCTGCTGCCGACGGAGCTATAGCTGCTGTTCAGGCAGAAAAATATATAGAATCATTATAGGAGGTTAAGATGTTAATACTTGACAAAGAAACATTTGAACCGGAAGTATTGCAGGGAGAAGGATACATATTGGTAGACTTTTTCGGCGACGGATGTGCGCCATGTGAAGCTTTGATGCCTCATGTAGTATCATTATCCGAAAAGTACGGAGATAAACTTAAGTTTACAAAGTTAAACACAACTAAGGCAAGAAGAGTTGCCATAGGACAAAAAGTGCTTGGCTTACCGGTTGTTGCAATTTACAAAGACGGAGAAAAAGTAGAAGAACTTATAAAAGAAGACGCTACTCCGGATAATGTAGAAGCAATGATTAAAAAATATATTTAAGCAAAGAACAAACAGGAACAAAAGAAAAAATAAAAATTAATTAAGGAGGAAAAAATGAGCTTATTAAATGGAAAAAAAGTTATAATAATAGGCGACAGAGACGGTATTCCGGGTCCAGCGATTGAAGAATGCGTAAAGACTGCCGGAGCCGAAGTAGTGTTCTCATCAACAGAATGCTTCGTCTGAACTAGCGCAGGCGCAATGGATTTGGAAAATCAAAAAAGGGTTAAAGAATTTGCAGACAAGTACGGTGCTGAAAACTTAGTAGTAGTACTTGGAGCAGCTGAAGGTGAAGCAGCAGGTCTTGCTGCAGAAACCGTAACAAACGGAGACCCTACTTTTGCAGGTCCATTGACAGGAGTTCAGTTAGGACTCTCAGTATATCACGTATGCGAACCAGAAATTAAAAATGAAGTTGAAGAATCAGTTTATGATGAACAAATCAGTATGATGGAAATGGTATTGGATGTTGACGATATTGTTAAAGAAATGACTCCAATAAGAGAAGACTACTGTAAATATCTTTAATATTTAATATTATAATATATCAAATTTGCTTCGCAGGGATGCGAAGCAAATTTTAAATAACGGTGTTTGTTATGAACGGTGGAATTAAAGGAGCCAGCTAGC
>DNNV01000364.1:0-5105 GCA_003497505.1 Clostridiales bacterium
TTCTTCTTTGCTTTCAAATAATGGCTCAAGTTCTTTTTTTCGATAATTAATGGAAGAACTTTTTAGAGTATTTTCCATTTTGTCATAAAATTCATTAAAGTTTATTGCGGCACACTCATATGCCATTAATGCTGCACCAATGGCAACATAGTAGTTTGCATCCTCGGGGCATACTGAGCTTTTATCATCTAAATTAAGGGTTTCTTTAAATCTTTCTCTTAGTTCCGATAAGAAAAATAAGGGACCTCCCAAAAATGCAACATTTCCTTTAATTGGTCTGCCCTGAGCTAATCCACTGATTGTTTGATTTACCACCGCCTGAAAAATTGAGGCTGCAATATCTTCCTTTCTTGCGCCTTCATTCAAAAGAGGTTGAATGTCGGATTTCGCAAAAACTCCGCATCGTGAAGCAATAGGATAAATGATGCTGTGATTTTTGGACAGCTCATTTAACCCTGCAGCATCTGTTTTCATCAGAACAGCCATTTGATCTATGAAGGCTCCCGTACCTCCGGCACATGAACCGTTCATACGCTGTTCAAGATTTCCCGAAAGGTATGTTATTTTTGCATCCTCTCCGCCTAGCTCAATGACAACGTCTGTATAAGGAATGTATTTTTCTATTGCGCAAGTGGATGCTGTGACTTCCTGAACAAAATCTATTCCTAAATATTTAGATACATCAATAGCACCTGAGCCTGTAACACTGATTTTTACAAATCGGTTCCTAAGCTTTTCGGATGAGTTTTTAATAATCTCTCTTACGGTATTGCGTATATCTGAATAATGTCTTTCATACTGTTTATGAATTAAATTTCCTTTATCGTCTATTACAGCTATTTTTACTGTAGTAGACCCTATATCAAGTCCTACCAAGTAACTTTGCATTTTGTCCCCCATCGCCTATCGGCACTGAATATTCTCCTAAATAAAGATATCATTAATGTAATTATCGATATTATATCACTTTAATCCTTAAAATCAACTTAAATAACTATGAATAGTTTGATTATTAAAGTAATTTTTAAAATGAAACAGAAATGTTCGGCGAAATATTAATATATAGTAAATAAGTACTAATATTAAAAAGAAATATGAATTTATTCTCAAGCAAGACAATAATATATATTAACATTAAACGTTTGCGGACAAACTGAGATAGTGAAATAATTATTGAACAGGAGGGCGTTATGAAAAAAAATGCAGCATGTATAGTAAGCATATTATTGGTTTTTACAATGTTGCTCTCGGCTTGCGGAGGTACTAGTACATCTGCGTCGTCAGGCAATACAATAAAAATAGGATGGATAGGGTCTTTGACAGGAGACCAGGCCGTTTGGGGAACATGTGAGAGCAATACCTTAAAGATGTTGATTGAAGAGCTCAATGCCAATGGAGGGCTTTTAGGAAAACAAGTTGAAGGCATTTATTATGACACAAAGGGTGATGCAGCTGAGGCAGTTAATGCTGTAAAGAGGTTAATTACGCAGGATGGCGTGGCTGCAATTATAGGGCCTAATGCGAGCGGCCAGGCAATATCAATTTCAGCTGTTCTTGAACAGTACAAAATCCCCGATATAGCTACGGTTGCAACAAATCCAAAAGTTACGGTCGGTGATGACGGAAATGTAAAACCATATAACTTCAGGGTATGCTTCATTGACCCATATCAGGGAGCAGTGGCAGCAGGTTATGCTTATGACAGATTGGGATTGAAAAATGCGGCTGTATTATATGATGTAGCAAGCGACTACTCACAGGGATTCACAGAATTCTTTGAAAAAACCTTTACTGAAAAAGGCGGTAAGATAGTTGCAAAAGAAGGTTTTAAAGAAGGAGATGTCGATTTCAGACCACAGCTGAGCAAAATTAAAGAATCAAATCCTGACATAATACTAATGCCTTACTATTATAAGGAAGTGGCACTGAGCGCTAACCAGGCAAGAGAGCTTGGAATTGATGCAACGTTAATTGGCGGTGACGGATGGCCTTCGGAACAGTTGATGGAAATGGCAGCTGATGCCATTGAAGGAAGCTACATTGTAAACCACCTTGATTTCAATGATCCTGAGGTTAAACCGCTGCAGGATGCATACAAGGCAAAATACAATCTTCCGATGGAACTGAATGGGTACATGGCACATGATGCATTTAAGCTTCTTGAAGCGGCAATCAAGGATGCTAATTCCACAGATCCTGTAAAAATAACAGAATCCTTGGTAAAGGTTACGGTTGAAGGAGTAACAGGCACTATCAAAATTGGTGAGGAAGACCATAATCCTGTAGGAAAACAAGCTGCAATAGTTAAAATTGAAGATGCAAATTATATATTCCAAGAAAAATATGGCTTGCAATAAATATATGACAGGTTTTAAGGCGGGCTGAGCCCGCCTTGATTTCTAACCGGAGGAGGCAATATGAGCGCATTTTTGCAACAGGTTGTAAACGGACTGTCCATAGGCAGCGTCTATGCTCTGATGGCAGTCGGATATTCTCTTGTATACAGTATAATGAACTTTTCAAATTTTGCCCATGGCGGTGTCATAATGATTGGGGCATATATAGGATATTTTTGTCTTACATTTTTGAAGGTACCGTTTTTTGCAGCATTTATATTATCTGCCCTGGGCTCGGGACTTTTGGCGGTAACTATGGAAAGAATTGTATACAGACCCTTGAGAAAAAGAAATGCACCATTTCTTTATTTTATTATATCTGCCATGGGAGCATCAATATTTTTAGAAAATCTGGTGATAGCTTCTCCAATAGGGCCAACATTCAGATCTTATCCCCCTATTTTTTCCACGGAGCCTATAATGCTCGGAAATATTGCTTTGGGAAGAATAGATTTATTGATGTTTATAATATCGGCATTGAGTTTGATGGCATTGGTGTACATAATAGAAAAAACTAAAATAGGACTTTCCATCAGAGCAACTTCTTACAGCATCAAGGGAAGTACATTGATGGGAGTCAATGTTGACGTAGTTATTTTTATAATTTTTGCATTAGGCGGTTTGCTGGCAGGGCTAGCGGGAATGTTTTTCGGCATGAAATACACCGTATATCCACAAATAGGAAACATAACCACAAAGTCATTTGTTGCAGCAGTTTTCGGCGGTTTGGGCAGCCTGCCCGGAGCAGTTATAGGTTCTGTTTTGCTTGGGTTGATTGAAACTATGACTTCCGGAATTTTGTCTTCGCAATACAGAGACTTAATTGTATTTGTACTGTTAATTGGAGTGCTGGTTTTCAAACCAACAGGATTAATGGGTAAATCTACGGAAGACAAGGCATAGGAGGTAATTATGAGCTGGGATTATGTATCAGGTATATTAATATTATCAGGCATAAATTTGATGACTGTCCTCGGTTTGTCCTTGTTGACAGGATTTACAGGGATGTTTTCTTTCGGACATGCGGGATTTATGGCAATAGGAGCCTATGCGGCTGCTACCATGACCATGAAGTTCGGCATGCCGTTTTTTGCCGCATTGCTTATAGGCGGAATTGCATCCATGATTGTAAGCCTGCTCATTGGAAAGCTTACATTAAATTTAAAGGGAGATTATTTCTGTATAGCAACTCTGGGATTTGGCGAAGCAACAAGGCTGATACTGGACAATGTGCAGTATTTCGGAGGTGCAAGAGGCCTTTCAAGCATTCCGACAGTGGGGACAACAACTTTGCCTAATGTTATAATCATAAATATTGTAGCTGTATTTGTGCTGGTTTGTATAATCAAATCAAGGCACGGAAGAAATATGGTTGCTATCAGGGAAGAGGAACTGGCGGCACAGACAATAGGAATAGATGTTTTTAAATATAAGATGATTGCTCTTGCCATAAGCGCACTGTATGCAGGCATATCAGGAGGAATGATGGCACACTATCTGGGTTACATTCAGCCTGTTATGTTTAAATTGGTCAAATCAACAGAGCTTACCATAATAGTAATATTCGGAGGACTGGGAAGTGTATCGGGAAGTGTAATAGGCACAATACTTCTGACGTTCCTTCCAGAGATATTAAGGAGCTTCTACAATTGGAGACTTGTAATTTACGGAGCTGCGGTAATATTGATAATGATTACCAGGCCGCAGGGATTAATGGGCGGCAAGGAGATAAGCCTGAAGCCTGTTATTAGATTTATTAAGGGCAGAACAGATAAAGCAAAAGAGGAGGTAAAGTCATGAGTGTACTTTCTCTTAAAAATGTCACAAAAAGATTCGGAGGACTCACGGCGGTAGACAATGTGAGCTTTGATATTGAGCAAGGAGAAATTTTCGGACTAATAGGTCCCAACGGTGCGGGTAAGACAACCATATTTAATTTAATTACTTCCATATACAGTATTACGGAAGGTCAAGTATATTTTTGTGACCAAAAGCTCGAAAGGCTGAAGCCTTTTGAAATTGCCAATATGGGAATTACAAGAACCTTTCAGAATATAAGACTTTTTAAAAAACTTACGGCATACGACAATGTGCTGACAGCCTGCCATAAGTCCGCGGATTACAGCATTTTCAGTTCGATTATAAGGTGGTTTGGAAAATTTAAAATTCAAGAAAAAAATTTAAATAAAAAAACAGATGAATTGTTGAAGCTAATGGGGCTTTGGGAGTATAGGGACATAGTGGCGTCAAACCTGCCGTATGGCCTTCAGAGAAAGCTTGAAATTGCCAGAGCACTTGCTTTAGATCCGAAGCTTCTGCTTCTGGATGAACCGGCTGCAGGCATGAATCCCGAGGAAACTATGCAGCTCATGGAGCTGATACGGGAAATAAGAGAAAAATTTGATTTAACTGTATTGATTATAGAACACCATATGGATTTAATAATGGGTGTATGCGACAGAATATTTGTGCTTAATTTTGGTATTCCACTTGCCCTCGGAACTCCAAAAGAAATACAGGAAGACAAGAAGGTTATAGAAGCTTATTTAGGAAAAGAGGAGAAAAACTATGCTGAGTGTCAATAATTTAAATGTTTATTACGGCGGCATCCATGCTCTGAAGGGAGTATCATTAAATGTTGAACAAGGGCAGATAGTTTCTATAATAGGTTCAAACGGAGCAGGGAAATCCACATTGATAAATTCAATA
>DNNV01000364.1:5255-5558 GCA_003497505.1 Clostridiales bacterium
TCCACATTGATAAATTCAATAAGCGGAATAGTCAAGTACAAGGAAGGGGAAATACTTTATAAAGGAGATAAACTTCCAAAACAGGCGCATAAGGTAGTCAAAAATGGCATATGCCAGGTTCCGGAAGGAAGGATAATATTTGCCAATCTGACAGTAATTGAAAATCTTCGCATGGGGTCATTTTTAAGAAAAGACAATGATGGCATAAGCAGAGATTTGAACAGAATATTCGAGCTGTTTCCCATATTGAAGGAAAGAGAAAACCAGGTATCCGGAACTCTGTCAGGAGGAGAACAGCAGATG
>DNNV01000241.1:0-4112 GCA_003497505.1 Clostridiales bacterium
TTTTTGGCAATTTTAAGAAAATTACCTGGAAAATTATAAACGCTATAACAATTGGAAGCAGAGCGATTGCCACATGCTGGAAATATTCGGGAAAAGCGTAAAAAAATACCCCAAAGGCTTCCCTGAGACTGTTTACTTCTGTTATTACCACTTCAGTATAGCTTCCCGAAGAGTTATATATCAATCCAAGAACCAATACCGCAAGTATAGGTCCCACCGAGCATAGTGCCACCAATCCGAAGCTGTCGTCATGTGCGCTTTTTCCGCCGCGCACCGCCGCCACACCCAGACCAAGAGCCATTATAAACGGAACTGTAATCGGCCCGGTTGTTACTCCGCCTGAATCAAATGCAACCGGAACAAAATTATTCGGAGTGAAGTATGCTAGAATAAAAATAACGGCATAAAATAAAATCAGCATATGAGAAAGCTTTATTTGAAAAACAATACGCAATATTGCAAGTACTAAAAAAATTCCAACACCAAGGGCAACCGTTCCTATTATTATGACATCCGGAATGGATGGCACCTGTCCGGCAAGAACCTGAAGATCCGGCTCAGCAACAGTAATCATAAACCCCATTAAAAAGCTGATTGTTACCAGCAGCAAGAGCTTTCTTGACTTTGTAAGCTCCGCACCTATTCTTTCTCCCATCGGCATCATTGACATATCGGCACCAAGTGTAAAAAGCCCCATTCCAAAAATAAGCATTATTGCACCTATTGAAAATAACATAAATAATCCTTTAGGCATGGGTGCCAGCGAAAAATGCAATATAATAACAATAATTGTTATCGGCAATACCGAAGACAGAGATTCTTTAATTTTTTCTAATAAATTTCTGTTCAAAAATTTTCCTCCTTCATATATATTTCTAAACCGAAAGTAATTTTTCAATATTAATTGTATAATATATAAATAATTGAGTCAAATGTTTTATTTAGGAATTTTTATATTATCAATATTATCGTTTCGTCATTTAATCATTATAATTTCACATATTTCTCAAACGCTTGACTATTTGATAATACGTTGATATAGTAAATATTAACAACAGACAGAGGTGAAAAGATGATTTCATATATATTAAGCTTAAATCCGATAATGCTTGCATTATTGGGAACAATGTTCACATTTCTTGCCACAACTGTAGGATCGGCAATGGTCTACTTAGTAAAAAACGAGGTCAATATGAACATGCAGCATGGATTTTTGGGCTTTGCGTCAGGAGTCATGATTGCGGCATCAGTTTGGTCCCTTTTAATTCCCGCTATAGATATGGCCGAAAGCCAGGGCCATTTAGGCTGGATACCGGCTGCGGGAGGATTTATTATAGGTGGAGTATTTTTGTTTATATTAGACAGATTTCTTCCTCATCTTCATTTAGACTCCGATAAACCGGAAGGATTAAAAAGCTCTTTTAAAAGAACAACAATGCTAGTATTGGCTGTTACATTGCACAATATTCCTGAGGGAATGGCTGTCGGTCTTTCTTTCGGTCTTATTGGTCAAAACAATCCTCAAGCCGATTTGATGGCTGCTATCGCTCTTGCAATAGGAATAGGAATACAAAACTTCCCTGAGGGTGCTGCAATATCGCTCCCCTTGAAAAATGAAGGTTTCTCAAAAAATAAAGCCTTCGTGTACGGTTCGCTGTCAGGAATTGTAGAGCCTATTGCAGGGGTTTTCGGAGCGCTGCTCGCTACCCGTGTAACCGGAATCATGCCTTGGATGCTAGCCTTCGCTGCAGGAGCAATGATTTACGTGGTTGTGGAAGAGCTGATACCGGAATCACAGTCCATAGAGCATTCACATGCCGGAACCATAGGTACAATGCTTGGTTTTGTAATAATGATGGTGCTTGACGTAGCTTTGGGTTAGGGCATACAAAATAAGGCTTCACTATTGCAGAAATGCTATAGCGGAGCCTCTTTTATTATCTAAATCTCATTATTTACATGTTTTAACATTTACTAAGTATTTTTTGACCATTTTCACGGGATGATACGATTCCTTCGCTTTTCTCAGGCCTGAGTTTCCTGTATCCTCCTGCCTGTTCACAAATTCAGTATCTGAAAAGCTCTCCATTAAAAATTTCCTGTTGAGAAATGCATAAATTCCTTTAAATGCTATTTCTCCTCTTTCAACGTGAATTATAGCCATCCTGTCATTCACCTTTTCCCCCACTGAAAATCCTGCAAGCTCTCCGTTCACATATATTGCTATTGATTTCAAATCAAAGAGATGAAGCTCTCTGAATAAGTCCTTAATAGCGTCAATCTCCATCAGCATTTCCTTATCAACGGTAACAGCAACCTCCTCATGCCATTTATGGAGCAGTTCAAGACAATCCTTTATAACCTTTTCGTTATTTATTGTCATGACCTCATATTCATATGATTTTTCAAATGAATTAACATGATTTTTCTTGCCGTGATACTTCTTTCCTCTGAGCTCTATAAGGTCATTGGTGCTGTAGACATATTCAGAATCATCAATATCCTCTGTTATGTAAAATTTAAAATCAGTATATTTTTTAAGATCCTCAACAAAGCTTTCGTCAACATCTCCGAAAAGATACTCTCTGTCTGTGTACCCGGTGTTTCTTTCAATGAGTGCGTCCACAAGCTCAGTTAAATTTTCCTTGCTGTACTTCATCGGCTGAGCATAAAACGTACCCTTTCCTTCCTCGTTTTTTTCTATTATCAATGTATCGTTTATGATGGCATATTTAACATTATTCAGCTTTCTCCACATGTATAATGATGAAAATAAGTACTCATAGGACTCCAGGCTTTCTTTGTCCACGTAACTCTCAATAACATCCTTATCATCCAAAGACAAGCATTTAAAATTTATAATGACAATCACTCCTATTAGCTAATATTTTTATTGTATATAGGTTTATTATATACCATTATTTTTACTTAATAAACATATTTTTACGACATATTATAATAGCAGGCATAATTTTATTTTTTGTAGTTACTTGACAAAATAAAGTAACTATGATATTTTATTTTTATAATAATTCAGATATGGAGGTCGTGTTGGGAGATTATTCTTTAACCGCTAATGTAAGTTCATTACTTGTTTTTCTTGAGGGTTTTCTGTCATTTTTTTCGCCATGTGTCCTTCCATTAATACCAGTTTATATAAGCTATCTGGCAGGAAACGGAAAAAAAATTGGTTCTGACGGAACAATTATATACGAGAAAAGGGTAGTATTTACAAACACCTTGTTTTTTGTTTTAGGAATATCAAGTGTTTTTTTCCTTTTGGGTCTGTCTTTTTCAACACTTGGATCTTTTTTTAATAAAAATAGGGTTTTATTCAGCCGCATAGGCGGCATACTAATTATTATAATGGGACTTGTTCAGCTGGATTTAATTAAATTGAATTTTTTAAAGATGGAAAAAAGAATTCATCTTGAATTAAGTGGGAAAATGAATCCTGTTATTGCATATGTAATGGGATTTACATTCAGCTTTGCATGGACTCCATGCGTTGGACCCGCACTTTCTTCCGTACTTATACTGGCATCCAGCACAACAAATATACTTTCCGGAAACGCGCTTGTTTTAATTTATACCTTAGGTTTCATAATACCCTTTATAATATTGGGTATATTTACAACAGAAGCTCTGAACTTTTTCAGGGAAAAAAGGAACATGGTCAAGTATACAATTAAGGCCGGTGGAATAATCTTAATTATAATCGGCATTCTTACCTTTACAGGAACCGTTTCGATTATAAGCAGATATCTGGCATTTTAATACTATTTCGCGTTTAAAAATGTTGTAAACATTTTTAAGTCGGTATTAGTATAACAAGGAGAAAAAGATGAAAATTCAGTATAATTTACCCTGCAACATAGCACAGACACTCAATATAATAGGTGATAAATGGTCTCTGCTCATACTGCACCGGATTTTTAACGGATTTGAAACATATAAGGATATCCAGGACGGTCTTGAGGGTATTCCTACAAATTTGCTGTCCGAGCGGTTGAAAGCAATGGAAGCCGACGAGTTGATAATAAGAGAGCTTTATCAGGAGCATCCTCCTAGGTACAGATACATACTGACTGAAAAAGGGATGGACCTGGAGG
>DNNV01000241.1:4216-5366 GCA_003497505.1 Clostridiales bacterium
TGGACCTGGAGGATGTATTCAACAGCCTGATGCTTTGGGGACAAAGACATCTTGACAAATGCTACAGGAAATTGGTCCATAACCACTGCAGATGTACTGTGGAGCACAGGTATTACTGTCCTGAATGCGGCAAATATGTCAATATAAATGAGCTTGAAGTAATAGATCCAGAATAAAAGAGAGGAACGAAATGGTAGATATAGTTATTGTAGGAGCCGGTCCTGCCGGTTTGTCAGCTGCAATTAATGCAGTTACCAGAGGAAAGACAGTTCGAATATTTTCAAACAAAGAAAACTATTTGTCAAAAGCTGAAAGGGTGGATAACCATCTCGGTTTTTACAACATCAGCGGCAAGGAACTTATGAATAAGTTCAGGGAACATGCGGAAGCTATGAATATAAAAATAGAAGAAGGCAAGGTAGTAAACATACTTCCAATGGGCGAAAGCTTCATGGTTAATATTAACGGGGAAATCGAAGAAGCTAAAAAAGTAATTCTTGCCATGGGAATTTCGAAGGTAAAGGAGCTTCCGGGAGAAGGTGCTCTGCTGGGAAGCGGAGTAAGCTACTGCGCAACCTGCGACGGAATGCTCTACCGCGGAAAAAATGCCGTGGTGTGGGACCAATCAAAAGAGGCCGCAGAGGAAGCCGTATACTTGAGCGGCATAGGAGTAAATGTAATATTTGTTTCAAAAAATGCGCGCCCCCAAATTTTTAATGACAATATAAAATATATAAACGGAACAATTTCCGAGGTTGTTGGAAATAATAAAGTGGAAGCAGTAATGTTAGATAAGGAGAAAATCATGGCTGATGCCGTGTTCATGCTAAGAGATGCCGTTGCTCCCGCAGCCTTGGTTGATGGATTGGAAACAGAAGGAAACTTTATTGCTGTCAACAGAAATATGGAAACAAACATAGGGGGGCTGTATGCCACCGGAGATATTACAGGAAAGCCGCTGCAGCTTTCAAAGGCAGTAAGTGAGGGTTTAATCGCTGCTCAACATGCAGCTTCACAAATAGATAAATCAGAAAAATAAGGAGAATTTAAAATGAATGAAAAAATAAAATACGTAAGCAGTACACAGGAATTTGATGATATTTTAGGAAAGGAGAAGCTTGTTCTTGTTGATTTCTGGGCTACATGGTGC
>DNNV01000370.1 GCA_003497505.1 Clostridiales bacterium
CTAATATACGCATATATAGATCCGAGAATCAGGGCCAAGTATGCAAGGACGAAGGAGTGATTCCATGGAACATGTAGAGACAACCAACAAAGAAATATTCAAAAAACAAAGCCAGACAAAAGAAATCTGGAGAAGATTTAAAAAAAGCAAGGGAGCAGTCTTAGGACTTATTATGCTCACCATAATAATAGTAATACTACTCCTTGCAGACGTAATAGCACCATACGAGACAGCAACAAAGCAGCAGCTTAAAATAAAGCTCCAGCCCCCCTCGGCAGAACACATAATGGGTACCGACTCATACGGAAGGGACGTATTCGCAAGAATAATACACGGAGGAAGAACCTCCCTGATAATAGCAATACTTGCAACAATGACATCATGTATAGTTGGAAGCTCATTAGGAGCCATAGCAGGCTACTTCGGAGGCAAGGTGGACAGCATAATAATGAGGTCATTAGACGTCTTTATGTCCGTTCCCGACATTCTGTTCACAATGGCGGTGGTGTTTGCACTAGGAGCAAACTTCATAAACCTGCTCATAGCCCTTACACTGGCATATTTCACAAACTATGTGCGCCTTGTAAGGTCACAGGTACTTAATCTTTCAGAGCAGGACTATGTAGAAGCCGCAAGAGCAGGAGGGTCAGGAAGCGCAAGAATAATCATTTCACACATCCTTCCAAATGCAATGGGAGTAATAATCGTAAATACAACACTGAACGTTGCAAAAATAATACTGTATCAATCAACATTGAGCTTCCTGGGATTAGGAATGCCGCCACCTGCGCCCGAATGGGGGCTGATGCTTTCTGAAGCACGTGAATTCATGCGTACAGCACCACATCTTTTGCTGTTCCCATCACTGGCCATAGTGCTGTCAGCATGCTCCGTAAACCTTATTGGAGACGGACTGCGGGACGCCTTAGACCCTCACTTGAAGTCTTAATTCAAAGGAAGGATAAAATATGAGCGACTTAATATTAGATATAGAAGACTTAGAAATAATATACAAGACAGACTTAGAAACAGTAAGAGCCGTAAACGGCATAGACTTAAAAATAGGAAAAGGTAAGACCTTAGGCCTTGTGGGGGAGACAGGAGCAGGAAAAACAACAACAGCACTGTCCATACTGAGGCTTCTGCCAAGCAACACAGGCCGGATTTTAAAAGGCCACATAAAATTTGACGGTACAAACATCCTTGAAATAAGTGAAAGCAATATGCGCCAGATAAGAGGAGATAAAATAGCAATGGTATTCCAGGACCCAATGACAAGCTTAAACCCCGTCATGAGTGTAGGAGACCAGATAGCAGAAGCAATACTCTTACACAACGAAAACCTCAGCAAAGAAGAAGTGGAAAAAAGAGTAGAAGAAAAGCTTTCAATGGTTGGAATACTTCCTTCAAGAAAAATAGACTATCCACACCAGTTTTCAGGAGGGATGAAGCAGAGAGTGGTAATAGCCATGGCGCTGGCATGTGAGCCGGAGCTTTTAATAGCGGACGAGCCCACAACAGCTCTCGACGTTACCATACAGGCACAGGTTCTGACAATGATAAAAGAGCTCAGAGACAGGCTTGGAACATCAATGCTCATGATAACCCACGACCTTGGGATAGTGGCAAAGACATGCGACGATGTAGCGGTAATGTATGCTGGAGAAATAGTGGAGGCAGGAACAGTATTCGATATATTCAGGGGAGAAAAACACCATCCCTACACCGAGGGACTGTTTGGTTCCATACCAAACCTGAAATCACGCTCAGCAAGACTAAATCCCATACCTGGACTTATGCCCGACCCCACAAACCTTCCAGAGGGCTGTGTTTTCTCACCAAGATGCAAGTACAGCATGGATGTGTGCAAGAAAGTCCATCCAGCAAAGATAACAGACGGCACACACGAGCTCAGATGTCATCTTTTCGACGAAACAATAATGGCACAAGGGGGGAAGAAAGATGAATGATAAAAGAACTCCGCTAATAGAGATAGTAGGACTTAAAAAACACTTCAAGCTCAACGGAGGAGCGAAGCTCCATGCTGTGGACGGTGTGAACCTGAACATCTACAAAGGAGAGACCGTTGGAGTGGTAGGTGAATCAGGCTGCGGCAAAAGCACCCTCGGAAGAACCATACTGAGACTTATAGAGCCTACAGCAGGAAGCATAATATACAACGGAAACGATATAACAAAGCTTGGTACAGGAAAAATGCGGGAGCTGAGAAAAGACCTTCAGATAATATTTCAGGACCCATATTCAAGCATAGACCCGAGGAAGTCAGTTATAGAGGTAATTGCAGAATACATGTTCATCCACAAAATGTACAGGTCAAAGGTGGAGATATACAACAGAGCAGCAGAGCTAATGGACTTAGTAGGGCTTGCAAGAAGATATGCAAATGCATATCCCCACGAGTTGGACGGGGGAAGAAGGCAGCGTATAGGAATAGCAAGGGCGCTGTCATTGAATCCGAAATTCATCGTATGCGACGAGCCTGTTTCAGCACTTGATGTATCCATACAGGCACAGATACTGAACCTTCTCATGGATTTAGAGGATGAGCTTGGGCTCACATATATGTTTGTTACTCATGATTTAAGTGTTGTAAAGCATATTTCAAACAAGATAATGGTTATGTACCTGGGGCGAACAGTGGAGATGGCACCATCAGACGAGCTGTTTGAAAATCCGCTTCACCCATATACAAAGGCGCTGCTTGCGGCAATACCCGAGCCTGATATATCGAAGAGGGATGTTGAATTCCAGCTCATAAATGGAGAGGTAAGCAGTCCCATAAATGTGAAGCCGGGTTGCAGGTTTGCAAAGAGGTGCGACCTGTGCAGGGATGAATGCAGGGAGTCTGACCCGCCTTTGGTTGAGCTTTCGCCCGGACATTTTGTTTCGTGCTTTTTGGTAAATGAAAAGTAGAAGGAGAAAAATTATGATAATTGGTGTTCCAAAGGAAAACAAACGCAATGAATACAGGGTTGCAGCCGTTCCGTCATCCGTATCAGCCCTCACTAAGAAGGGACACACCGTATACGTAGAATACAGTGCAGGAGAAGGAAGCGGCTTTTCGGACGAGGAATATATCGAAGCCGGAGCCGTGATGGCAAGCAAAAAAGAGGTTTATACAAAATGTGACCTTCTTTACAAAGTTAAGGAAATTGAAGCTTCTGAGTATGACATGCTTCGAAGAGGACAGATTGTCGTAACGTATTTCCACTCAAATGCACATCTTGATATGACCATAAACATGCTGAAGACAGGGATCATAGGCATTGCATATGAGGACGTTGACGATGATAACAATGAATTTCCAATGCTCAGCCCTATGAGTATACTGGCAGGAAAGGGAGGATTTATTTCAGCTCTCCATTTCTCACAGTCGGCGCATGGAGGAAGAGGAACAATGCTCAGCAATATAGTTGGAGCAGCCACACCGAGAATTGCCATAATAGGCTGCGGAAGTTCAGGAATCGGAGCCGCGGAATTGGCAGCAGCTTTCGGAAACAAGGTTACAATGCTGGACGTGAATTATAAAGCTATGGAAAAGGCAAGATACAGACTGCCTTCAAATGTTGAATTTGTATATTCAAATAGAGAAAATCTTGTTACATGCCTGAAGGAATCAGATGTGATAATAAACTGCATACTTTGGGATAAAACCCGAAGAGATCACCTCATATACAGAGAAGATTTGAAAATGATGAAGCCCGGAGCAATGGTTATAGACGTTGCCTGTGACGATGAGGGGGCTATTGAAACATGCCGCTCAACCTCGCATGATGCCCCTGTTTATTATGAGGAAGGCATTATGCATTACTGCGTTGACAACATACCTTCAGGATTCTCACGTACAGCATCAATTATCTTGTCGGCAGCTACCCTACCATATGTCATGGCTATTGCCAATAAGGGTGTTGAGACAGCGCTGACGGAAGATGCCCACCTCAGAAGAGGGCTCACGTTTTATTATGGAAAACTTACACTTAAGGAAACTGCAGTCAAGCATAATTTAGTGTACACTGACCCTGCAGATGCTATTTTGAAAAACTAG
>DNNV01000082.1 GCA_003497505.1 Clostridiales bacterium
TTTTTAATACTTATATGGCTGGGATTATCCCGCAATTCCATATTTTTATCCCTATAAAAGTTCAACAAAGTATCACAGTGGAAATCTATTATATTCATATGCCTCTTCCTTTTTTAGTTTTTTAAATTCTACATTGCAAACATCATGCCAATAATTAGTTAAGAAATATCTGCAATATTACACTTATTTTTTTCTATAAACATGCGCTTTTCTTAATACAGGACAATTAGTACTGTTTTTAGGAAAAATAACAATATGACTTACAATGTATTTATGTTATTTAAAAACTATCTTCTAACTTTGTATAAAATATTTTTTGAGTTTTTCATAAAAAACTGATTTTGATACATCCAGATCCTGCATTGCCTTTGCTTTATTACCATTCGCTATAATAAGGGCATCCTTTATTATTCTCTTTTCAGCTTCCTCTATTTGTTCTCTCATAGAAATTCCCTTTGCTACAAATTCTTTTATATTAATATGCTCAGGGTATATCCAATTTGCATCACATAAAGTTACGGCACGTTCAATCACATTCTCTAATTCACGAACATTTCCGGGCCAATCATATCTAATCAATTTATCTAAAGCTTCTCCTGAAAATTGTTTTAGTTCTATGTCATATCTTGTGCAAATTTTATTTAAAATTCTATTAATCAATGTATATAAATCAGATTTATGTTCTCTAAGCGGAGGCATATGTATTGGAAAAACATTTATTCTATAGTATAAGTCCTGTCTGAAAGCCCCATTTAGCACTTCTTCTTCAAGTTTTTTATTTGTTGCTGCAATAACTCTTACATCTATTGGTATGGGCTTAGACGAACCAACCCTGTAAATTATTTTGTTTTGTAGTACATGAAGAAGTTTCACCTGTATTTCTAACGGCAAATCTCCTATTTCATCTAAAAAAATCGTACCTCCGTTTGCATTTTCAAAAAAACCAGAGCGCCCTGAGGACAACGCTCCGGTAAAAGCACCTCCAACATATCCAAACAATTCACTTTCAAAAAGTGTTGGAGCTATTGCATTACAGTTGACCTCCACAAACGGAGAATTTTTGTTGTTTTTTTCATGAATGAGTCTGGCAATCAATGATTTGCCCGTTCCACTTTCACCTGTGATAATTACATTGAATTTAGTATTTGATGCCTTATGCGCCAAATACTTTAGCTGGTTAATCGAATGGCTGTTTCCCACAAACTCTTGAAAAAAACTTTCAGATGTATATCCATAAGAAATAGTACGGTTTGCATAGCTTTTTTCTATTTCCATCAGCATTTGATTTCTATCATCTAATAATTTTTCAAGTTCAGAGGCATCTTGTATTCTTATCATAGCGCCCACTATTTTATCTTTTTCTTGAATTGCTTTTATTGAACACAAGACTAATCTTTTATTGATTTCACAAAAATCATTGCCGATTTCATTTTTTTGACCGGACAAAACTTCTTCCAAGTACTGCAACAGCTTTCCTTTTTCAAATATGTCCTCTATCCTTTTCCCCAAAACTTCAATTGATTCTTTATTATCTCCTTTTGAAAGATATACTTTGCCGCTTAAAATTTCTTTTATAGATTCTTTTTTTATCGTATATCCTTTTTCTTGAAAAAATTTTATCTTACCTGTTTTTCCGTCAATAATAACCATATGCCCAAAACATTCAAAAAAGGTAACACAAAAGGTATTTTCATTGACTTTAATTTGAATGTTCTTTTTTGTAACATCAACATTGATCTGTATACTAAAGCCTAAATAGTTTGTATCCAAAGAAAATTCTTGATTCAAATTTGTTCCCCTAATATATTTGTATACAGGCTTTATTTTGTTGTTTTCAAAAACTCCTATAGCAATTAAACAATCTTTTGACTGTATGTCTTTATTTGTTATATTGATTTTTTTTAAATCTTCAGGCGATAAATTCCCGTCATCCTTTCCTATCCCCATGTCTGCAATTATTACAATATCATCCTTTAATACCTTTCCACCTTCATGAAAAGCATATCTGTCAAAAATAATTCCTGTTATTCTTTTCGCTTTTTCATTAAACAGGGAAATTCTCTTTTCGTCATCCACAAGAATTATGCCCTCTTCTAAATGGTCTGTAACGAATCTCAACAGCTCAGAATCTTCTATCATTTGCGCCTCCTTATCTTATGCAGTTGAAATATTATAGCAAATAATAGATTTTACTGCTATTTCATCAACCCTTTGTATCGTAATTTCCTCTTGTAGATTCAAAGTAGAAATAACTCTTAAACACGTTTGAAATAATTATATCACAATTAATAAAAAGATATAGGGAAAAATTTATAAGCAATCATATTTGCTCTACAGCTTAGCTATATCAAATGTATCCGCGAGCAGCGTCCAGTTCTGGGTGAACGGATAACCCAGACCCCAGTAGCTTAACCCCCTCAGGCCGTATTCCTTGACTAAATCGAACTTAGCCTGTGCACTTCTTGCATCCTCGAACCAAACCTCATGAGCGTTGCCTTCTTCATCACTGTATCGGAAAAACGGAGATTGAGCCACATAATCATACTGTATCTGAGCATTGTGCGCATATGCCCGATTCATTGCCTCCTCCACGCTTATGGTTTCGGCATTCTGTCCCGGCTGAAATGGCAGAGTCCAGTCTCTGGCATATATCTGAAACCCCATGAGTATTTTGTCCCTTGGTATAACTGTAACCGCATAATCAAGCACTTTTCTCATTTCATTTACAGGAGAAATGGCTCTTGGCTGTCCGCCCCTCCAGCCCCATTCATATGTCATAAGAACAACAAAATCGGCAACCTTACCATGAAACGGATAGTCATGAGCTTCATACAGCAACCCTTTCTGCTCTGAACTCACTTTGGGTGCCAAAGATGTAGAGACGAAAAATCCTTCTTCATGAAGTTTATTTACGGTACTTTCCAGAAAGTTGTTGTATGCCTCCCTATCCTCCGGGAGCACATATTCAAAATCAATGTTCAACCCTCTGTAGCCCTTATCCTTCATTGTTTTTATTATATTGTTCTGAAGATTGGCAACTGCCTCAGGATTGTTAAGAACCTTGTATGCAACATCTTCTCCGGGAATATTTGTAGTGAAATTAACAATTGACATCATAGGAACAATACCATGAGCTATGGCCTCACCAATGGCTGCTTCATCGTCTATGGGAGTCAGGCTGCCGTCCTCCTGAACAATGTATGCGAAGGGAGTCAGATATGTCAGCACATCTCCCACCCCATTCACAATGGGCACCGCATCCTGTCCCAGTGTGTATGTAAATGCGTTGACTTCAATTTCAGGTCTCGACTTCTCGGGGATTCTCAGAACCTGACCTACATACAGGTTTTCGGGATTGAGAATTCTATTCTCCCACAACAAATCCTGCACCGACACTCCATGGCTCTGGGCTATTTTCCATGCGGTGTCTCCCGGCTTCACAGTGTGAGTAGCTGGTTCTTCAGGTATCAGGAGTGACTGCCCCACCAAAAGCTTGTTCGGATCCGGCAATCCGTTTGCTTCAACTATCTTATTGACATCGGAATTGAATTTATCAGCTATTTTCCATAAAACATCCCCATTTTGTACAACATATATAAACATGGCGACCTCCTCGGCTATTATATATTATTAATATATTCATCCGGGCGCTCGCCATGA
>DNNV01000081.1 GCA_003497505.1 Clostridiales bacterium
TTGATTCCATAATGGTCATACTCAGCTGTCAAAAGAAACTTTTCTTCGGCTAGTTTTCTGATTTCTCCAACCTTCATAGGTATTCGCATATATTCATATGCTTCTCCCCCGTGAATGCCAATTGCATAAAATACGGTCCAGTTTTCACCGTCCTCTATTTTCTTCTTTAGCTTTTCATCTCTGAGAGAAGGAAACAGAAGTGTTTCATTATCAAGCCATATGAAGGCCGACTCCTTGTTCATGGACGTGAGCTTACTGTATTTTTCAGTGAGGCAGTTATATATCCATATCCCTGATAAATACTTATTATCATCATAATCCGAGGCGTGTACCGCAAAGGCCGCATAATTTTTGTCCGGAGAAAGCTCAAGCCCCGATAAAAATTTATAATCTAAAAAGTCCCTAAGTTTTAGGTTTTCCATACTAACCTCCTGCTTTTTTATATATTATAACTTTTATGCGCCACATATGCAATAAAGGGTTGAATTGTTTGGAGAAATAGTTGCAAGGAATGCGGACGTTTAATCCGCATCCTTATTACATAATTGATTCTGAACAGCAATTGTTGTGAGGGTATCACCTAACTGGGTAAAAGCCGCACCAACTACTGCGAGCTCATCATTCGTGAAGCATTTCGAAATAGCACAAGCAAGGGCGGTTATGTAAGAAACAAGTTCGCAAGATTGCATAATTTTCACCTCTAATAAGTTTATGCCGAATAGTTATAAATGTTAAAAATTTTGAGAAAACAAAGAATGTCTTAAAAAGATTTGCCAGCTTTCAGGTGTTGTACGTATTTTTGTATAATATTTGTAATCAGAATATATTTGTAGTATAATTTTAGGAGAATATTAAATTGGAGGACGTATGAACTTAGACACAAATATTGAATATACCCTCAAGCTGCTTGAAGAAATAATCAATATACCAAGCCCGTCGGGATATTGTAAAAATGTTATGCTTCATATAGAAAATGCTGCGGCAGAGCAGGGGTATAAGGTATCAAAAAACAATAAAGGAAACAGGATTATAGAAATAGAGGGTGAGGACAGCAGCAGGTGCATAGGAATACCTGTGCATGTGGATACTCTCGGTGCAATGGTGAGGTCTGTGAACACTGACGGGACTATTAGAATTACAACTATAGGCGGCAACATGTTTTCTACACTTGATGGTGAATACTGCAAAATCCATACAAGGGCCGGAAAAATATATACAGGCACAATTTTGTCAGCTTCTCCTGCAGCTCATGTGTATCCTGATGCAAAGGAAAGAGCCAGGAATGAAGAAAACATGATGGTGAGGCTTGACGAGGTAGTGAAAAATGAAGCTGATGTCAAGAAATTGGAAATAGGTGCAGGTGACTTTATTTCGGTAGAGCCTAAATTTATGATTACTCCATCAGGATTTGTTAAATCCAGATATCTGGACAACAAGGCGGGAACAGCCTGTGCCTTGAGTGTGATGGAAATGTTCAGGCGCCTGGGAACAAAGCCTAAATATACAACGAAAATTATAGTTTCATCCTATGAAGAGGTAGGACACGGATGTTCAAGCATTCCTGAGGATATCAGCGAGCTTGTAGCTATAGATATGGGCTGCATAGGCCTCGACCTTTCATGCACTGAGCAAGATGTTTCAATTTGTGCCAAGGACAGCTCAGGTCCATATGATTACGATATAACAGGAAGGCTGATTGAGCTGGCTGAGAAGTACGAGTTAAATTACGCAGTTGATGTGTATCCTATGTACAGTTCGGATGTTTCCGCATCATTAAAGGGAGGAAACGACATCAGGGGAGGACTTATCGGTTCGGGGGTACATGCTTCTCACGGAATGGAGAGAACACACATCAAAGGTATTGAAAGTACAATCAAGCTCATGTATGCATATCTGACTGAATAGAAAAGAAAGGACATGCTGTGGAAAATCTAATATTTTCAATAAATGCCGTATTGCCTATATTTTTGCTCATGTGTTTAGGCATGTTTTTTCGAAGGATAAATTTATTTGATGATAATTTTATATCTAAGGCAAATAAATTTGCATTTAAGATTTTGCTTCCGGCGCATCTCTTCAATAATATTTATAAAAGTGAAATATCTAAGACGGTAGATGTTAAGCTTATTATTTTTGCGCTTGTCATTAATGTACTCATTATAGGAACAATGAGTGTAATAGTTCCTAAATTTGAAAGGGACAAAAGGAACATCAGTGTAATGATTCAGGGACTTTACAGAAGCAACTTTGTTCTTTTCGGCGTACCGTTAAGCATAAACCTGTTCGGAGATTCAAATGTTGTCACAGTTATAACTCTTATAGCCATAATGATACCTTTCTTTAATTTTACATCTGTTATATTGCTGGACTGGTATTCAAATGACAGAAGCGATTATAAGAAGACAGCAATAAGCATAATAAAGAATCCGCTGATATGGGGATGTATTTTAGGGATTGCCGTTTCTGTCCTGAACATTAATATTCCTCAGTTTGCGGAAAAGACAGTGAACGAGGTGGCTAAAATGGCCACGCCCCTTGCCTTGATGGCATTGGGAGGAGAAATAAAAATAGAGAATACGGGAAAGAATTTAAGAAATATTGCATTTGTAACCGTAGGAAAGCTTCTGGCTGTGCCTGCATTTGTTATTGCAGCGGGCCTGGCTTTTGGCTTCAGAGGTGTGGAGCTTGGTGCGCTGTTCAGTATGGCAGCTCCCTCCATATCTGTATCAAGCTACACTATGGCACAGCAATGCGACTGCAACAGCGAGCTGGCAGGACAATTAGTTTTTATAACAACTTTATTCAGCCCGCTTACAATATTTTTATTTGTATTTTTGTTAAAATCTGTCGGTATATTTTAGGAGAAAAAGATGGATATTAAAACATATAAAAAAAGCTTCGATTATTCTTATACCTTTGGAATATTTCCTACGGTGGAACTGATAAAATTTATGCCTGAAAAGGTAATAAAGGTTTTAATAAGCTCTAAGTACAAATCTGAAGAAGCAGATGATATTTTTGAGCTGTGCAGAAGGTATAATATCAAGACCGAAATCAATGATAAGGCCATAAACAGAATAAGTGACAAGGAAAATAATTTTATAGTTGGAGTGTTTGAGAAGTATTCCTGTGAATTGGATATGGAAAGCTCCCACATTGTGCTTGTAAATCCCGGAAACATGGGAAATATGGGAACAATCATACGGACTCTTACAGGATTCGGTCTCACTGACCTTGCGATTATAAGTCCCGGAGTTGATGTTTTTGATCCCAAGGTAATAAGAGCATCAATGGGTTCTATTTTCAGAATAAATTTTAAATATTTCGACAGCTTTAAAGAATATAGGGAAAAGCTTAAGGAGCATAAAATTTATACATTTATGTTAGACGGGGCGAGATCCCTCAAGGAAATCAGCCATGAAAAGGAAGAGCCGTTCTCTCTCGTTTTCGGGAATGAAGCAACAGGTCTGGATTCAAGCTTTTCCTCAGCGGGCACAAGTGTATTTATAAAGCACACTGACAGAATAGACTCCCTGAACCTGACAATTGCCGCAGGAATTGCAATGTATCATTTTTGCAGTTTTTAAAATTTTACTTCATCTATTATATATAGGACGATTTACCCTCAACTTTGTAAAGGTATTGAATTTTGTGTTTTATTTCACATATTGCCGTGCCAAAATATAAAAAGGTATAAATAGGATAAATAAATAACGGTATAATGTAAATAATATAGTTTAGGAAGCAAATTGTAAAGTGAAATTTTGCTTCGAA
>DNNV01000294.1 GCA_003497505.1 Clostridiales bacterium
TTCTTCAACAAGTTTAATTTCCATATTCTCCAAAAGGACTTTTATGGGCCTGGTTCTGTTGTCAGCCGGACTGTCCTTGATACTCTTGTTTGCGTCACTGCTTTCCATGACGTTCTTGCCTTCAGGTATATTAAGCATGGCAGACTCTATAAAGTTCTCAAGCTCACGGACATTTCCGGGCCACCCGTATTTCAGCATAAAGCTGTTAAGTTCAGGAGAAATTGATGTTACGGTTTTTTCAAATACGCCGCTGTATTTTTTCAAAAAATAGTCAGATAAAAGTTTGATGTCCTCTATCCTTTCTCTTAGAGGAGGGATGTTTATATTGACGACAGAAAGCCTGTAATACAGGTCCTGCCTTATGTTTTCCTTTAGAAGCACATCATAATTGCATATGTTTGTAGCAGCAACTATTCTAACATCAAATCTTCTTTCCTCGTTTTCTCCTATTCTCCTGACAGCACCGCTCTCAATGGCTCTCAAAAGCTTCGCCTGCAGGTAAAGGGGCATGCAATGGAGCTCGTCCAAAAACAATGTACCTCCGTCACAGGCCTCAAAAAGTCCCTTTTTATCCAGTGCGCCTGTGTAGCTTCCCTTGCTTGTACCGAAAAAAATACTTTCAAGCAATGTTTCCGGCACAGCAGAGCAATTCTGTGCAATAAACGGTTTGTCCTTCCTGTTTGAAGCATTATGAATGCCGTGTGCAAACAGCTCTTTTCCTGTCCCCGTTTCACCGGTAATAAACACAGGTGATGACGACTTAGCTATATTCTTTGCATATTCTATAAGCTCTGTCATTTTACGGCTTTTGCATATAATATCATCCAGATCATATTTCGCATTATACCCTAAGTCAAGGCATTTAGGCTTCATAATTGAATTATCTTCCGTTGAAGACTTATCAATTTTCAGCCTGCTTTTATCTCCTGTTAGTACCTTTGAAAGCTCAACTGCGCCGACAATGATTCCCTGATGCTTTATGGGAAATGAAATATTGTCAGTAATTGTATCTTCAGAGTATAGATTTTTAACTAACTGTCCCTTTCTCTCAATCATTTTTTCCTTTTCCATACATTCATAGAGAGAGCTGTTTGATTTATTTAAATTATAGAAAACATCCGTCAGTTTTTTTCCCACTATGGATTCTTCCAATTTGCTGTCAAGCTCAGGATTAAATTTCACAGTAAAAAGAATAGAGCCGTCATTGTCTATAATTGTTATACCATCAATATAATTCAAATCTTCAAATAATGCCACTGCCACACGCCGCCTTTCAATTCAACAAAGTCAATAAGTTTTTATTATAATAGCATTATTGAAATGCTTTGTCAAAGCATAATACATGCCTATGGCTTCAAGGATATGCTTTGATTTTGAATTACAATATTTAACGTTAAGAACGCTAAAGGCTATTCTTATTTTTATTAGCCGTTTAGTGTTATATTGCATGCATTATTGCGAACATTTCTATAATGCATATTTTAATTATGCAATTATGTTGTAATGCCTAATTTTATGTATTCCATTATATTGTTAGCTGTGATAAAATCGTCGCATGACTAAATAAGGTTACTTACAGGAGGATATATGCGCGATTTTAGTTATCATCGTCAGGAAATTGAAAGAGTATATGGAAAAATTAGTCCCTTTGAGCTTAAAGATAAATTAATAAGCCTTGCAGAGGATTCACGCAATGGAAGTGTGCAATCTTTGTTAGATGCGGGCAGGGGAAACCCTAACTGGATAGCTGCCACACCGAGAGAGGCCTTTTTTACATTCGGCCAGTTTGCAGTTTCTGAAAGCCGAAGAACATGGAATCAGGGTGATTTGGCAGGCATGCCGAAAAAAGAGGGCATTTCAGAACGCTTCAAGGATTTTATAAGAGATAATCCTTATGCACCGGGAATAAATATGCTTAAAAAAATGATAAACTATGGAATTACAGTTAAATGCTTTAATGCCGATGATTGGATTTACGAGCTTGTAGATGGTATTATAGGCGACAATTATCCGTATCCGGATAGAATGCTTAGCCATATAGAGCTTGTAGTCAATGACTATTTAATTCAGGAACTTTGCTACAATGAGCCCCTGGAACGCAAATTCAACACATTTGCCGTTGAAGGAGCTACTGCCGGCATGTGCTATATTTTTGATTCGTTAATAGCAAATAATATATTGTCAAGGGGCGACAGAATCGCATTGATGACACCCATATTCACACCTTATCTTGAGGTTCCTCATTTACCAAGATATAATTTTGATGTTGTAAATATTTCTGCGGATGAAAAAAATGAAAATGGAAGATACACCTGGCAATACTCTAAGAATGAGCTTGACAAGCTAAGGGACCCTTCCATTAAGGCGTTATTTGTGGTGAATCCCAGCAATCCACCATCCGTTGCAATGACGCCTGAAACAATAAAATATCTGAAGGAGATTGTTGATGGCTCAAATCCCGATTTAATGATTATTTCTGATGACGTATACAGTACCTTTGTAGACAATTTTGTTTCAATCATGGCTGATTTGCCATACAACACCATCGGTGTATATTCCTATTCAAAATATTTCGGTGTGACGGGCTGGCGACTCGGTACTATTGCACTTTATGAGCACAATGTATTTGACAAGCTTTTGAAGGAGCAGGATCAAGATAAAAAAGAAAGGGCAAGAAGACGATACTCAGGAATGTCAACAGACCCTGATAAAATACCTTTTATTGACCGAATTGTAGCTGACAGCAGGCAGGTAGCTCTCAATCACACTGCAGGACTTTCCACACCCCAGCAGGTCCAGATGGCTTTCTTCTCATTATTTGCCATCGTCGATAAAGAAAACACCTATAAAAAGCTCACAAAAAGCATATGCCGCCGACGCAAAAAGCTTTTGTTTGACGGATTAGGTATTGAATTGGATGAAAATATTTATGATGCCGCTTATTACACCCACTTTGACCTGCTAGAATGGGCTACTGTAAATTACGGTACTGAATTTGCGGACTACCTGCAAGATAATTACAAGCCTGTAGATATTTTAATACGTCTGGCAGAACAATCCTCCATTGTACTCATGAACGGAGGAGGTTTCGGAGGCTCAGAATGGTCCATCCGCATATCCCTCGCAAACCTCAACGATGAATCCTATTCTAAAATCGGTGAAATACTTTCCGATATATTGGAGAAATACGTTGCTGAATGGAGAGAAAGCACTTGCAACTGCTCCGAATAATTGAGCACATTTGTGAATAAGAAAAATCAACCGTGTTAGAAAAATGCGGTTGATTTTTTTATTTCTATATTGATATTCTTCATATAATGAAAAGCGCTATAAATAAAAAAAGGCTATACTTATAGTCTTTTTACTGCACCGTGAGGGGTTCGAACCCCCGACCTTCCGGTTCGTAGCCGAACACTCTATCCAGCTGAGCTAACGGTGCATTGTTATGGAGGCGCCATCCAGATTTGAACTGGAGATCTAGGTGTTGCAGACCTGTGCCTTACCACTTGGCTATAGCGCCTCTATATTATTGAATTATTATGGGGTGAATAGA
>DNNV01000290.1 GCA_003497505.1 Clostridiales bacterium
CTCTTTGTTAGAGGCGGATTATATTATTTTTGATTAGAAATTAGAGGAGGCAATAAAAATGAAAAAAGAAATAGGAATTATAGGAATAGGAAACGTGGGCTCCATGCTGCTGCGTAAATTTACGGAGCTCAACATATTCAGTGAAGAAAATATTTGTGTGACAAATCGCTCGGAGGAAAAGTTGGTAAGCCTTTCGAAGAAATATCCCGCAATAACTGTATGCAAAAGCAACATTGAGCTTGCACAGCAATGCAAAAACATACTGCTTTGCGTGGAACCTTTGAATTTGCCCAATGTGTTGATGGAAATTCAGCCATACACAGATTCAGACACATACATTATGGTGTCAACCTCCATGGTTGCCGAAGAAGATATACGCAAATTTCACGACGGTGGCATAACTATATTCATGCCCACGCTGATATCCATGGTGAATGGTGGTGTTACACTGACATATCACAACAGCAGTGTAACTAAGGAGCAAATAAACTTCTTCCATACTTCACTTGCGCAGTTTAGTGAGGTGAAAATATTGGATGAGGCTGATATAAATATATGCCAGAACATGACGGCAAGCTTTCCGGGTTTTTTTGCAGAAATAATGCTTGAATTCGTCAAAGCAGCATCTGTTCGCAGCCAAAATGTATCCGATGATGAACTTGAGCACATGCTTTTAATTTCACTTTTAGGGGCATCAAGGCTGCTTTTGGAAAAAAATATGAGTTTCGAAGAAACTATAAACCGTGTATCAACAAAGGGTGGCATCACCTATGAAGGAGTAAAGGTTTTTGAGAAAAGACTTCCTGAGGTCTTTGATGAAGCTTTAAGTGCATCTATGGGGCGTTACAGTGAAATCACAAAACTTGCTTCCGCTCAGATTGATGTGATTAAAGGGCAGAAATAATAAAAAATTCTGCCAAGTTATTCATGGATATTGACAATACAAGCCTGTTGTGATAACCTCAGAATAATTATTTATGAAAAGGAGATATAATAATGGCGAGAATTATCACCGAGCCTTCCAGAACGTTTGGAGAGTACCTGCTTCTTCCTAATCTTACTACAAAGGATTGTATTGTTGAGAATGTGGATTTAAGCACACCTATTTGCAGATTCAAGAAGGGTGAGAAACCTGATTTAAAATTAAATATACCCTTCTCATCCGCTATCATGCAGTCAGTTTCTGATAATAACATGGCTATCGCCCTTGCCAAAAACGGCGGAATATCTTTTATATATTGTTCACAGTCTATTGAGAGCGAAGCAGAAATGGTTCGCAGGGTTAAGAAATATAAAGCCGGATTTGTAATCAGCGATTCAAACCTTACACCTGAACATACACTGCACGACGTGCTTGAGCTCAAGGAAGCAACAGGTCACTCTACAATGGCAATTACTGATGACGGAACATCGGACGGGAAGCTTTTAGGTATTGTAACAAGCAGAGATTACAGAATAACAAGAGACGCCCTTGACAAAAAAGTCAAGGAATTCATGACTCCTGCTGAAAATTTAATTGTTGGACATGAAGGAATATCTCTTCCCGAGGCTAATGATATAATATGGCAAAATAAATTGAATGCTCTGCCAATTGTGGATGAAAACTTCAACCTTGTTTACATGGTTTTCAGAAAAGACTATTCAGAAGATAAAGAAAATCCACGTTCATTGCTTGACAGCCAGAAAAGATACGTGGTTGGCGCAGGTATAAATTCAAGGGATTATAAGGAGAGGGTTCCTGCACTGGTTGAAGCTGGAGCAGATATCCTGTGTATTGACTCCTCTGAGGGCTTCAGCGAATGGCAGTCGGATACAATTAAATGGATTAAGAGCAAGTACGGCGACAAGGTAAAGGTTGGTGCCGGAAATGTTGTTGAAAAAGAAGGCTTCAACTATCTTGCAGATGCAGGTGCCGATTTTGTAAAGGTTGGTATAGGCGGAGGCTCCATCTGTATAACAAGAGAGCAAAAAGGTATCGGAAGAGGTCAGGCATCGGCAGTTCTTGATGTCGCTGCTGCAAGAGATGAATATTGTGAAAAAACTGGAATTTATGTACCAATATGCTCTGACGGAGGTATCGTGCTTGATTACCATATTACGTTGGCATTGGCAATGGGTGCGGACTTCGTAATGCTGGGACGTTATTTCGCAGGCTTTGACGAGAGCCCTACTTCAAAGATAAAGTACGGAAACGGCTTTGTTAAGGAATATTGGGGCGAAGGTTCAAACAGGGCAAGAAACTGGGCGAGATACGATTTAGGCGGAAAAGCAGGACTGCAATTCGAGGAGGGTGTTGACTCATACGTACCGTATGCAGGAAAGCTGGATGACGGTCTCGGTTCAACTCTTCATAAAGTTAAGTCCACCATGTGCAACTGTGGCACTAAGTCAATTAAGGAGCTTCAGGAAAAAGGAAGGCTTACTGTAGTTTCCTCCACAAGCTTGACTGAAGGCGGAGCACACGACGTTATTTTAAAGAATCAATAATGCGAATGCGCCTTGAAAAGTAACCTTTAATCAAATATGATATAAAAAATTAATCCCCGCGATAATCAAGCTATGATTACTTCCGGGGATTTATTATAATTCTAAATCTTCATTAAGCAGAGCTTTATACTAAATGAGTATAATTCTAACGTTGGTTATCCTTCTAAAATACGGCTAATAACCATCAATATCAGACCTGTTAAGGTCATGAAAATCAAAAATTTGAAATTGTCACTCAAATTCAGTCTATCCTTTGATACTTCAAGGTAGGTTCGTGACGATACACTTTGAGCCTGATAACTTTCTATATTATTATTTTTACCTACTATAGCTCCACATCCTATTATAAAACAAGCTAACCCGCAATAGAAAAAAACAATGTTGAGCCTA
>DNNV01000050.1 GCA_003497505.1 Clostridiales bacterium
CACCCCTTATGTTGAAAAAACAGATGACCACATAATCTATGAAACACTCCCCATGGGAATTATTATTACGGAAAAAAACATCATCACAGTATGCCTTAAAAATTCCATAGTTCTGGATCAATTCGAAAAAAACAGCATTCGTACATTTTACACATATAAAAAATATCGATTTTTGTATCAGATATTGTATAAGAATGCCCAGAGATACCTGCTCTACCTGAGACAGATTGACAGAATGAGCAACTACGTTGAAAAGCAGCTCCATCAATCCATGAAGAACAAGGAGCTTATACAGCTTCTGGACTTGGAAAAATCACTTGTATATATAACAACCGCACTGAAGGCAAATCAGGTGGTTTTAGAGAAAATACTGCGTATGAATGTAATAAAAAAATATTCAGAGGATGAGGATCTGCTGGAGGATGTAATTATCGAAAACAAGCAGGCCATTGAAATGGCCAGCATATACAGCGGAATATTGAGCGGTACAATGGATGCATTTGCATCAATTATATCCAATAACTTAAACATAGTAATGAAGCTTCTGACATCAATAACTATTTTGATGGCGATACCCACAATGTTTTCAAGCTTCTTCGGCATGAATGTAATCAACCTTCCATTTGCAGAATCCCCATTGGGGTTTTGGATTGTACTTGGAATATCATTGATTACATCAGCAGCGGTAGGAGTTGTACTTTTAAAAAAGAACTTATTTTAAATATGAATAGCACCCGGTTTTCTTCAGTTACACACTTGAAAACCGGGTGCTATTCATTTAGGTTATCTGATTCTGCTTTTGGGGGAATCACCTCTTCCGTCAGTCTATATATAAACACTCATTTTACTAAATTTTTGCTACTGATTGAATATCTTTAAAAAGTTTCCTGCAAAATTTGCTTTCGACGGCTTTTAACTTAAAGCAGCTTAACGTTTAAACCTCCGATCTGTAATTATTTCCAACCATGTTTCTTTTAAATGTTGTTGTAATTAATCTTCTTTTCTAAACTTCGGGTACTTCATTTAAAAACTTTTCTCCAAAGCTGTCTAAAAATTAAATTAGCCTGTGCAAATCCTCTGTTTACAATTTTATAGTTATTTATTGGTTATCAGTAAATTTAGTAAAACTGATGTTGTAGTATTTATATACCCTAATATTTTTTAATTAAACATGCTTTCCTAAAAATTTTTAGAAATTTAAAAAAATTATTTTAAGTTGTCATAATTCTGCCGATATTATATAATGTTGAGAAATATTTAAAAAGGACATTACTATGATGAAAATACATTCCTTTGGAAAAATAAACTTGTTCCTTGATATTGAAGGACGTCTGCCAAACGGCTACCACCTTATAAAAACAGTTATGCAATCTGTTGATTTATATGATGAGCTCTTCATTGAAACGGCGCCCGGCGGCAGTATAACAATTGAATGCAGCAACAGCGGCATACCAGTAAACGAAAAAAACACATGCTACCGGGCAGCTGAAATAATCAAAGAAATGTATCATATCAGCTGTGGTGTAAACATAAGAATAAACAAGGCTATCCCATCTGAGGCCGGCATGGCAGGAGGAAGCAGCAACGGCGCTGCCGTCATACGCGGGCTGAATGAATTGTGGAAGCTCAATATGACTGAAAGTGACATTATGAATGTCGGGCTTAAAATCGGTGCGGATGTGCCATTCTGTCTTGCAGGCGGAACTATGCTGGCGGAAGGTATCGGCGAAAGGCTCACAAAGCTCAATGATTTCATATGGGATTATATATTGGTGGTAAAACCTGAATTTTCAATGTCAACTGCATTTGTATACAAAAATCTGAGCCCGGAATACTACAATTCATTTGACATGAATGAAATAATAGGCCATATTGACTCACTCCGGTACAGAGATGCAGCATTGTCGGCGAAAAACACCCTTGAGAAAGTAGTGGAAAAGTTTCACCCCCAAATACAAAGCATCAAGGAATTAATGATTAAAAAAGGAGCTATTAATTCCATTATGACCGGAAGCGGCTCTGCGGTATTCGGATTTTTTACGGACAGAAGGGATATAGAGCGTGCATGCGCAGAGATATCTGCGATTTATCCGCAAACCTTTATTACAAAAACAAAGATGGAAGGCATTCAAATATTTGTTTAAATCACGCAGTATTTGGGTATTAGCTTCAATATATAGAGAACGAGAGGGAATTTATGAGAAAATTAATCTTATTGACAGCACTTATAGCATTGCTTGCCACAGGATGTACAAAACCAATAATCGAACCTCCAGCAAACGGCGGAGAATCACAGAATCCGCCTGCGGAAGAAACTACAAAAAAAGATCCGATCATAGCTCCGGATTTCGAGCTGGTATCTTTAGACGGCAGCACAATTAAGCTGAGCGAGATGAGGGATAAGAAGGTGCTCCTGAATTTCTGGGCAACATGGTGTGGCTTCTGCGTAATAGAGATGCCCGACCTTCAAAAGCTTCAGGAAAGTCACGACGATCTGCTTATATTGACCGTAAATGTGGGAGAATCCAAGGAAACAGTTCAGAAATTCATGGAAGAAAACAATCTTAATCTGACAGTTGTGCTTGATGAGAAAATGGATGTTGCAAACACATACGGCGTAAGATCCTACCCAACAACAATTGCCGTGAACCACAAAGGGGAAGCCGTGAGAGGATATGTTGGAATGCTCACCTACGAGCAGATGGAACAGCTTTACAGCCTTATTGAATAATAATAAACTTTATCATGACCGCTGAGCGGTCATGATTTTTTTAGAAGCCTTCCGCATTTCTTCCTATCATTGATTAAGAATGCGACTCAAAAATTCTCTGGTTCTATCCTGCACTGGGTTATTGAAAATTTGCTCCGGCTTTCCTTCCTCAGCAATTACTCCCTTATCCATAAACACCACACGGCTGGAAACCTCTTTTGCAAACCCCATTTCATGAGTCACCACAAGCATAGTAAGCCCTGTCTTCGCAAGCTCCTTCATAACCTTGAGCACCTCTCCGACCATCTCGGGGTCGAGAGCAGACGTAGGCTCGTCCAGCAACATTACATCCGGCTCCATGGAAAGTGCCCTCGCAATGGCAACCCGCTGTTTCTGCCCTCCTGAAAGCTGACTCGTCCTTGCATTTACAAACCTTTCCATACCGACTACGTTCAGATACTTCATCGCAATTTCTTCAGCCTCCTCCCTGGAGCGTTTCAAAACCTTCATCTGCCCCAGGATGCAATTATTCAAAGCATTATGATTGTTAAACAGATTAAACTGCTGAAATACCATTCCTGTCATTACACGGTGTTGTTGTACATCACGCCTGCCATCCAGTATATTCTCCCCTTTGAATATAATTTCTCCCCCATCAGGCTTTTCCAGCAGGTTGATGCACCGCAGCAAGGTGGACTTACCTGAACCCGAGGAACCAATAATACTGATAACTTCCCCTTTATTTACTGAGAAATTTATGTCTTTCAGAACCTCATGAGTTCCGAAATATTTGCTTAAATGTCGTATTTCAATTATTCTTTCCATATTGCCTTCCTTATTACGAATATGCGGCGCTGTTCTCAATGCAACCATCCGCACCTTCCATTTTTCTTTCTATAAATCGCAGCACTCTTGTTACGGCGATGGTCATTAGAAGATAGAGCACACATGCTACAAAAAAAGGTTCGAAGAAGTGAAAACTGCTTCCGGCAACAGACTTCGCCTGAAAGAACAGCTCAGTTACTGAAATCACGTTCAGTACGGATGTGTCCTTAATGTTTATTACAAATTCGTTTCCCGTCGCAGGCAGTATGTTGCGTACCGCCTGAGGCATCACTACATTCATCATAGTCTGAA
>DNNV01000052.1 GCA_003497505.1 Clostridiales bacterium
ACCAAGCCACATCAAGAATGCTGTACCTGCAGTTAGAACTATTACTACCGAAACTATTGATAAAAAGCTTCTGTCTATGATTGCTGAATTGAAGAATCCAACAGCATATGCTGTAGCCTGAATCAAAGCAAGTATAACAGTTACATACCTGGTCCACTGAGCCATTTTTTTCTTTCCGTCTTCTTGTTTGAACATCTGTTCAAGCTTTGGAATAGCTATTGCCAAAAGTTGAAGAATGATGGAAGACGTAATGTATGGATAAATATTTAACGCAAATATTGTAAAATCTTTAAATGCACCGCCGGACATCATATCAAAGAAATCCAGCAGGCCTCCTGCATTGCCTGAAAACATCTGGTGAACTACGGTTCTGTCTATGCCTGGTACAGGAATAACAGCCCCGAGTCTGTAAATAACCAACATCATAAATGTGAACAGAATTTTTTTTCTTAAATCAGGTATTTTCCATGCATTTTTTAAGGTTTCAAACAACTAGATCACCTCAGCTTTTCCGCCGGCAGCCTCGATTTTCTCCACCGCTGATTTGCTGAATTTATGCGCCTTCACTGTAAGCTTCTTAGCAAGTTCACCGTTGCCCAGCACCTTAATACCATCAAGTTGTTTTTTAACAATACCCTCTGATTTAAGAAGTTCTGGAGTTATCTCTGCCCCATCTTCGAATTTGTTCAACACTTCAACATTTATTTCAGCAAACTGAGTTCCAAAAATATTTGTAAATCCTCTCTTTGGAAGTCTCCTGTAAAGAGGCATCTGTCCGCCTTCAAATCCCGGTCTTACTCCGCCGCCTGAACGAGATTTCTGTCCGTTCATTCCTCTGCCGGCAGTCTTTCCTTGTCCTGTGGCTGTACCTCTTCCTAATCTCTTTCTATTTTTCGTACTACCAGGATTAGGTTTTAATTCATGAAGTTTCATTTTTAACACCTCCTTATAGTTTTATTCTACTACCTCTACCATGTGCTCAACTTTTCTGATCATTCCTCTTACTTGAGGTGTATCTTCTTTTTCAACCACGTGGCCTATTTTTCTCAAACCAAGAGCTTCTATGTTTTTAATCTGATTAGGAGTTCTTCCACTCAAGCCCTTTGTTTGCTTTATTTTTATCTTTGCCATAATTTTCACCTCTTAACCTAATATTTCTTCTACGGATTTACCTCTGACTTTTGCTACATCCTCAGGTTTTTTCAGAAGTTTTAAGGCTTCAATTGTTGCGTTTACTACGTTTCTAGGATTACTTGATCCTAATGACTTCGTTCTTATGTCTCTTACTCCTGCTAATTCCAATACTGCACGAACAGGACCTCCGGCTATGATTCCTGTACCTTCTTTTGCCGGTTTTATGAGAACTCTGCCTGCGCCAAATCTGCCGATTATTTCATGTGGCACTGTTGTGTTAATCAGTGGCACTTCAATCATATTCTTTTTAGCATCTTGGATTGCTTTTCTGATGGCATCCGGAATTTCAATAGCTTTTGCCATTCCTATTCCAACATGACCATTTTCGTCGCCAACTACTACCAACACGCTGAATCTAAAGTTTCTACCACCTTTAACAACTTTAGTAACACGGTTGATGCTGATTACTTTCTCTTTTACATCCAATTGGCTTGCATCTATACGTCCACGTTGCTCCATGACTAACCTCCTTATTAAAATTCAAGTCCGCTTTCTCTTGCTCCATCTGCAAGTAATTTTACTCTTCCGTGATATAAATATCCGCCTCTATCGAAAACTACTGCATTTATACCTTTATTTTTCGCTCTTTCTCCTACTGCCTTGCCCACTAACTTAGCTGCATCAGATTTATTGAGCTCAGCTGCCTGAGCTGCAATCTCTTTATCCAATGTTGATGCAGACGCGATAGTTGTGCCGGTAGCATCATCGATTACTTGAGCGTATATGTGCTTAGAGCTTTTAAAAACATTCAATCTTGGTCTCTCAGGAGTTCCTTCGATTTTATTTCTTATGCTATAGTGTCTTTCTAATCTCTTCTTATTCTTATCAAACTTTTTAAGCACTAATACTCACTCCTTTCTTAAATTCCTTGTTATTTACCAGTCTTACCTGCTTTACGTCTAACAACTTCATTAGTGTATTTGATACCCTTGCCCTTGTAAGGTTCAGGTCTTCTCCAGTCTCTGATTACAGCTGCATAGTTTCCTACCTGCTGCTTATCAATACCTTTGACTGTGATTTTATTTGTACCCTCAACTGTTGTTTCGATTCCTTGCGGATCTTCCATTTCAACAGGATGAGAGAAACCTAAGTTCAATACTAATTTGCTTCCTTGTTTTTGTGCTCTATATCCAACACCTACAATTTCAAGTGTTTTTTCAAATCCCTGTGTAACTCCAACTACCATGTTGTTAACAAGAGTTCTTGTAAGACCGTGAAGTGATCTGTTTTCTTTCTGATCATTTTCTCTTGAAACGGTAATCACTGAACCTTCAACTTCAATTTTAATCTGCTTTGGAAGCTGTTGTTCAATTTTTCCTTTTGGTCCCTTAACAACTGCATAATTGTTGTTGAGTGATATTTCAACATTTGCAGGTATCTCTATAGGTTTAATACCTATTCTTGACATCTTAGCACCTCCTATTCGTTATTATTACCATACGTAGCAGATTACTTCTCCGCCAACACCCTGTGCTCTTGCTTTTCTATCTGTCACAATTCCTTGTGATGTTGAAAGTATAGCTATACCTAAGCCACCTAAAACCTTTGGAGTTTCTTCTTTTCCTACGTAAACTCTCAAGCCAGGTTTTGATATTCTCTTAATGCCTGTTATAACTCTTTCCTTGTTTTGCTGGTATTTAAGTTCAACTCTTATAATACCTTGTTTAGCGTCATCTATAACATCAAAGCCCTTAATATATCCTTCTTCCAACAAGATGTTAGCTATTTCCTTCTTTATCTTAGAAGCGGGTATATCAACAAATTCATGTTTTGAATGATTAGCATTTCTTATTCTCGTTAACATATCTGCGATAGGATCTGTCATTACCATGTAAGTAACCTCCTTCCATTATATAAAATTTTACCAACTAGCTTTTTTAACTCCAGGTATCTGACCTTTGTAAGCCAGTTCTCTAAAGCATATACGGCATATACCGAATTTCCTTAAATAAGCATGAGGTCTTCCACAAATTTTGCATCTTGTATATTCTCTCGTAGAGAATTTTTGTTTTCTCTGTTGTTTAACTTTTAGAGATGTTTTTGCCATTTTCGCTCCTCCCTTACTTACTAAAAGGCATTCCCATTAATTTCAAAAGCTCACGCGCTTCCTCATCTGTGTTAGCTGTGGTTGTTATAATTATGTCCATACCTCTTATTTTATCAATCTTATCATAGTTTATTTCCGGGAAAATCAACTGCTCTTTTATACCTAAAGCATAGTTTCCTCTTCCGTCAAAGGCTGTCTTTGAAACACCTCTGAAGTCTCTAACTCTTGGGAGTGCAATGTTCACAAGCTTATCAAAGAATTCATACATATGAGCTCCTCTCAAAGTAACCTTGCAGCCTACGGCCATGCCTTCTCTTACCTTAAAGTTAGAAATTGATTTTCTGGCCTTTGTAACAACAGGCTTCTGACCTGCTATAATCGTCATTTCTTCAACTGCGTTGTCTAAGAATTTTTGGTTTTCCTTAGCTTCGCCAACGCCCATATTAATAACTATTTTCTCTATTTTAGGTGCCTGCATAATGCTTTCATACTGAAACTTTTCCATCAGCGCCGGCACTACTTGTTCTTTATATGTCGTTTTTAATCTAGCCATATTATTGTTCGTACCTCCTTTCGAGCATTATTATAAAACTGAACCGCACTTTTTACATGCTCTTACTTTTTTTCCGTTTTCTATTTTAACTTCAGTTCTTACGCCTGATTTGCATTTGTCACAATATAGCATAACATTTGAAGCATCAATAGCGCCTTCATGGTGTAAAATACCTGCCTGCTGCATCTGGTTAGTAGCCTTTTTGTGCTTCGTAACCATTCTTACACCCTCAACGATGACTCTGTTCTGCTTTGGCATGCTTGTAAGAATCTTACCGATTTTACCGCTGTCGCTGCCTGCTATAACTACAACTTTATCGCCTTTTTTTACGTGCATCTTTATACACCTCCCATTAAAGTACTTCCGGTGCCAGTGAGATTATCTTCATAAATTTTCTATCTCTTAATTCTCTTGCTACAGGTCCAAATATACGAGTTCCTATTGGCGTCTTATCTTCTTTGATAATAACCGCTGCGTTTTCGTCAAATTTTATATATGTGCCGTCTTTTCTTCTAACGCCCTTCTTAGTTCTCACTATTACGGCCTTAACCACATCACCCTTCTTAACAACTCCTCCAGGTGTTGCAGATTTAACCGCACATACAATTATATCGCCAATATTGCCATACTTTACGACTGAACCGCCCATTACTCTTATTACAAGGACTTCTTTAGCTCCTGAATTGTCTGCGACTCTTAGTCTTGACTCAGTTTGTATCATGACTTCTACCTCCCTTCAATTGTCTTAGGGTCTATTTAGCTTCCTCTAATATTTCAACAACTCTCCAGCATTTTTCTTTTGATAATGGTCTGGTTTCCATTATTTTAACTGTATCTCCAACTTTGCACTTGTTCTCTTCATCATGTGCTTTGTATTTCTTAGTCATTTTAATTTGCTTGTTATAAAGAGGATGTGCTACAAGCTTCTCAGTAGCAACTACGATAGTTTTATCCATTTTATCACTAACTACTTTTCCAATTCTTACTTTTCTGTTGCCTCTTTCCAAAGTAAAGATCCTCCTTTCTTATTACTGCGCGTTAATGTTTAATTCACGTTCTCTTAGAACTGTCTTAACACGGGCAATATCTTTCTTGACATTATTTATTCTCATCGGATTGTCAAGCTCTCCGGTTGCAAGTTGAAATCTTAAATTGAAAAGCTCTGTTTTCAAATCTGATACTGATTTATTCAGCTCTTCAACGGATTTATTTCTTAATTCATTAGCTTTCATTTGCTTCACCATCCTTTTCTGATGCCTGATCTTTGGTAACAAATTTGCATTTGATAGGCAATTTATGCATGGCAAGTCTCATTGCTTCTCTGGCTACTTCTTCACTAACCCCTGACATTTCAAACATTACTCTGCCGGGTTTAACTACTGCTACCCAGTATTCAGGTGATCCCTTTCCTTTACCCATACGAGTTTCGGCTGGTTTCTTTGTTACTGGTTTATCTGGGAATATTTTAATCCAAATCTGACCGCCTCTCTTAACAGATCTTGTCATAGCTCTTCTGGCAGCCTCTATTTGGTTTGATGTAATCCAAGCTGGTTCTAATGCTTGAAGTCCGTATTCGCCGTAAGTAATATTATTACCTCTTGTTGCAACACCGGTCATTCTGCCTCTTTGTTGTTTACGGCGTTTTACTCTTTTAGGCATTAACATAATTGTTCCTCCTTCCTTCAGGACTTATTACTTTTTATCTCTCTTGAAATTGTTGTTAGGTCTTCTTTTTTTCTTGTTGTCCCTACTGTCATTAAGTGCTTTTGTCGGTTCTTGATTGTCTGATAACAATGAACCCGGCTTTCTCAGAACTTCTCCTCTGCATATCCAAACCTTAACACCGATTTTTCCGAATGTTGTGTTTGCTTCTGCAAAACCGTAGCTTATGTCAGCTCTCAAAGTTTGAAGAGGAATCTTGCCCTCTGAATATCCTTCTGTTCTTGCCATATCAGCACCGTTAACTCTGCCTGATACACTTGTTTTGATACCTTTAGCACCTAACTTCATTGATCTTTGCATAGCCTGCTTCATAGCTCTTCTGAAAGATATACGCTTTTCAATCTGGCTTGCTATATTTTCTGCAACTAACTGAGCATTTAACTCAGGAACCTTTATTTCTTCAACATTTACTATAACAGTTTTTCCGGTTATTTTTTCGATGCTTGCTTTCAAGCTGTCAACGCCTGTACCGCCCTTACCGATAATCATACCTGGTTTTGCTGTAAATACACTTACTTTTATTCTGCTGGCAAATCTTTCGATTTCAATTTTTGCAATGCCTGCCTGATTCAGACTTTCTTTTATGAACTCACGAATCCTGTAGTCTTCGGTTAAATTTTCGCCGAAAGTTTTCTTGTCAGCATACCATTTTGAGTCCCAATCATTGATTATACCAACTCTTAGTCCATGAGGATTTACCTTCTGACCCATGTTTTACCTCCTTTACCGTACTATTCTCTTTCTTTTACTGCAGCACCAATGTGACTGCTTCTTTTCAGTATTTTATACGCACTACCTTTTGCTCTCGGTCTCCATCTCTTCAGAGTTGGCCCCTGATTAGCGTAAACTTCGGAAACATATAGTTTATCTCTATCCATATCAAAGTTGTTTTCAGCGTTAGCTGTAGCTGATTTAACTACCTTCTCCAAAATCTTAGCTCCCTTGCTCGGGTAAAATTTCAGAATTGCCAAAGCTTCGTCAACTTGCTTTCCTCTTACCATATCACACACGAATTTCATTTTTCTTGGTGATACTCTTATATATTTAGCAACTGCTCTTGCTTCCATTTAAGCTTGCCTCCCT
>DNNV01000179.1:0-1894 GCA_003497505.1 Clostridiales bacterium
GTGAAATGCAGCCACCTGCCGTATGGATGCTGCGAATATTGACGTCTGTTTTCATAGTGCTGGTTGTGGGCAAGCTATATGAGCATGTTAAGAAGATGGACGATTTAGAGAAAAAAAGAGCCTACGAGGATGTGGCAACAGGATATTTCAATTCAAACAAATTTAACATAGACTGGACCGATTCAATCAGTGCGGGAACATGCGGAAGTATTTCGACCATACTTTTCAGGTTTGAAAATATGGATATGATTAAAAGATATGTGGATTTTGAAACAAGCATGAAGTCATATATAAGACTTCTTGAAATGGTCGAAGAATTTTTTTACATGGGAACGGTGTATACGATTTCAGATAATAAGATTGCCGTGCTGCTTCCAAATGTAGATATAAACAGAGCAAACAACCTTACAAAGGACTTTATTTCAATAACAAAAAGTCCCATGTACATAGAAAATCTCCCGATTTCCCCTGTCCTTAAGTGCGGAATAGTCAATTATCCCAATCACGGAACTGAAGCGTGCAAATTGACGCTGATGCTGGACAAGGCACTGGAGCAAACCTCCAGGCTGCACATCACCATAGGAATTTACAATGACATAATCGAGAAAGAGCATGAAAGGTACTACAGCGACCTTGTATCTCTTTACCATGCTCTAAAAAACGATATGTTTACACTGGCGTTTCAGCCCATAATTGATGTGCGTAAAAATAGGATATCATCTGTTGAAGCGCTGCTCAGATGGAACGACTCAAGACATATGAACATGTCAATTGCAGAGCTTATCAAGAGGGCTGAGGATGCGGGCTTCATAAATGAAATAACAAAATGGCTTTTTGCAAGCGTTGCAGACCAGATAAGGCTTTGGAAGGAAAAAGGTATTGAAATACCTGTCTCAATGAACCTCTCTGCATTAGACCTGTCAGATGCGGAGTTTATCTCGTATGTCACCGATTATGTCAAGGAAAATGATATTAATCCCAGACTTATAGAATTTGAATTGACTGAAAGATCCATAATTCATAACGAGGAAATTATGTCAGAGCAATTGATGAAGCTTAAGAAAGCAGGCATAAAGCTGTCTCTGGACGATTACGGTACAGGACATAATTCACTGAAAAATCTGATGCACTTCGCAGGTAAGTTTGATTATTTGAAAATAGACAAAATATTTATAGACAAAATACTGAAGGATGAAAAGCTGATAATGGTTGACTGCATTATCAGGGCCGCCCATCGAATGGGAATGAAGGTGGTAGCGGAAGGCGTGGAAATACATGAGCAGGTTGAAATTCTAAGGACTGTGGACTGTGATATGATACAGGGTTTCTATTACAGCATGCCTTTGCCACCGGAAGAATTGGAACAGTATGTTCTGGGTCCGATTAAACATGAACAGAAATACGCTTATCATTGAAATAAATCATCGCTTCATCATCTGTTAACAGTGCGTTATGCTGATAATACTTTTATCACGACAAACAAGGCAGTAAAATAACTGACATAAAAAATCAGATTGAATTTTATTGTATAATATGTTAAATTTATAAATAGCTTCTATATCATGATATGATGTCAATAGAATAATATATTAATTCTAATAACAGTAAAATGATGGTATAAAAAGCGCTGGACAAAAATATCAAGTTACACGATTTAAAATCATCTTATAACGGAGACATAAATGCTTTTACTGAACGAATTTAAAGTAATGCTTACTGCAGCACTTCCCATAGTGGAAGTAAAGGGAGCAATACCGGTGGGTATAGCCTTGGGCATGTCACCCATTCATGCGACCATACTTGCTTTTCTTGGAAGTATTCTTCCGGTACCGATAATTTTATTTACAATAAGGCCCGTTTTTAATTATTTGAAAGAAACAAGGACATTCAAAAA
>DNNV01000179.1:2050-4103 GCA_003497505.1 Clostridiales bacterium
TTCAAAAAAATCATACATAAACTCATACACAGATCTTTAAGCAAAAGCGGCAGTGTTAAGAAGTATGGATATTGGGGACTGTTTATTTTTGTCGCAATTCCTCTGCCGGGCACGGGAGTATGGACCGGAAGCCTCATCGCCTCACTGCTTGACATGAGGTTTAAATACGCTTTTCCAACAATTGTAATCGGAAATCTCGTCGCTTCCATATGCATAATGATTTTAAGCTTTGGAGCAGTAAATATATTTGGATTGTAAATACATTTCTTAAGACTTTCTTAACTATAGGCATGCACCCCATTTTTTTGTATTGAAATTAACGAACTCAATATTATTGAGTTTTTTTAATTTCGCAATAGTCAATTATTTATTAATTGATTATATAAATACATCAAAAGGAGGATATTGGATGCTAAAAAGAAGAACAGCATTAGCCCTGACGCTTGCTATGCTGCTGACACTTCTGACACCAAGCTTTGCCTTTGGTGCCGATTATTCCGGTCACTGGGCAGAAACAACCATACAGAAGTGGTTCGACGGCAATAAGCTGAAAGGGTATGAAGACGGCTCATTCAAACCGGATTCACAAATCACAAGAGCAGAGTTCATGACAATGGTGAACAACGCATTCGGATACACCGAAAAGGCTGAAATAAAATTCAGCGATGTCAAATCAGATGACTGGTATTATTCGGAGGTTCAAAAAGCTGTACAAGCCGGCTACTTAAAGGGTTATGAAGATAACACCGCAAGACCCGGAATCAAAATCAGCAGACAGGAAGCTGCTCTGATAATTGCAAGAATAAAAAATCTCAGCGATTATGCTTCCGGAGCTAACATCTTCAATGATGTTAATGACATAGCAACCTGGGCAAAAGGCGGAGTAGGAGCGGCAGCCCGTGGAAAACTCATGATAGGCTACGAGGATAACACCTTCAGACCACTGAGACACATTTCAAGGGCAGAAGCCTTGGTTACAATTGACAGAAGCCAGAAAGAAACCACACCCGGCACAGAAGAACCCGGACCGACTAATCCGGGTGGCGGCGGCTCCGGTGGTGGAAATGGTGGAGGCGGAAATGGCGGCGGCTCAGTCACAACACAAGCTGCAATCCTTACATCGCTGACAATAGCGGACGCTACTACGTCAACAGCATTTACAGCTTCTCAAGTTACAACCGGACCGGCAATATTCACAACAACATCATCGGCAATCACCATAAGTGCCATAACTTTACCTGATGATGCGGATATAGCTGTTACGGTGACTTCACAATCAGGTGCAGTAACTACTATGTCAGCAGTTAATGGTGTAGTAAATGTTGCATTAAGTGAATTAGGTGATTATACTATCGAGCTCATGGTGTCCAGAGCAAAGACACCAAGTATAACCTACACTGATACCAAGTATACATTCATTGTAAAAAAGAACTAATTAAATAAGATTAAAGCACGGTCAGACGAAAAAATCTGACCGGCTTTTTTATATGGTCAGCCGTGACGAGTTGCCAATTTATGTAATGGAATGAGTTGATATACGACATGTCTGTACTGGTGCCAGATCTGACGGCAAACTGGGAGCTGCTTAAGGAATATATGAAATATTAATAATTGTTGCAAAATATACTATATTTATATATATTATAAGACGAATGTACGTTATCCTGAGGATACTCAAACTAATTAAATCATTACTAGAGAGGAAAATTTCATGGAAATAATTATTAAAAGTAATTATCGGGAAGTTAGCGAATCAGCATCGGAGTACTTATTAAACATAGTAAAAAACAAACCCAATGCAGTGTTAGGTCTGCCGACAGGCAGCTCACCAATAGGTATGTACAAAATTATTGTGGATGAATATAAAAAGGGAAATGTCTCATTTGAAAATGTAAAAACATTTAATTTGGATGAATATATGGGATTAGACAGAAATAACGATCAAAGCTACTATTATTTTATGAATGAAAATCTTTACTCACATGTTAATTTAAAACCCGAAAATATAAATATACCAAACGGTATGGCTGAAGATATAAGTCATGAGTCAATA
>DNNV01000031.1 GCA_003497505.1 Clostridiales bacterium
AACAAAATCATCTCGGATGAAGGCACAAATATTTACAGCAGCTGTTCTATACAGGGCGAAAAACTGCTGAGGGAAGAAATTGCAAATTTTGTGAATACAATGCGCGGTGGGCATACAAATGCTCAGCAGGTTGTTGTGGGCGCAGGGGTACAGTATCTGCTTGGAATCTTAATAGGAATAATTAAAGATGACTACAATACGGTGGCAGTTGAAAAGCCGGGATTTAACAAAGCCGAATTTATTTTTGAAGACCATATGTTCAGCATAAATCACATGCATGTCACCGATCACGGCTTCCCTGTGGAGGAGCTTCGGAAAAGCGATGCGGAATTGATTTATATAAGCCCTTCACACCAATATCCTCTCGGCACAATCATGCCTGTAAATAAAAGAATGGAGCTGCTGGACTGGGCACATAGAAACAACGGGCTGATAATTGAGGATGACTATGATTCAATGATACGATATGGCGGAATGCCAATACCGTGTCTTCAGGGACTGGATAAGAATGACTGCGTTGTTTATCTGGGCTCATTCTCCAAAATGCTTCTTCCGTCACTGAGGATAAGCTTTATGGTTCTTCCCGAAAGACTCCTTCCAAAATACAATTTAATAAAAGCAAGGCACACACAATCAACCTCTAAAATAGATCAACTGGTATTAGCAAGCTTTATGAGAGAAGGCCATATGTCAAAGCACCTTAGAAAAATCAAGAGAATTTACAAAAAGAAAAACACATTGCTCGTAAACAGCTTTAAAAATGCATTTGATGGCAAGCTGGAGGTTATAAGCTCAGATTCAGGTCTCCACATAGTGTGTGAGGCAATTACCGAAAAAACTGAAGAAAAATTAAAAGAGGATGCAAAAAACTTAAATATACTTTTAAATATTATAAGCAGTAAGAATGGCAAAATCATATTTTCACTTAATTACAGCGGAATAATTATGGACGAAATTCATAGTTTTACAACTTTGCTAGGAAAAGCATTATTCCAATAGATAAGATTAAGGCCTCATTATTCATGAGGCCCTTATATTATTTATTTTTGAAAAGGTCTTTGTACAATTCACCCACAAGCATTGGGATAAATGAAAATGTCATGATAATCTGCCAATCCTTCATGGTGAGAGGCATTACATTGAATATTTCGTTAAGGACCGGAATATACAGAACAAGCACTGTAAGCGCAAAGGAAACAAACACTGCCTGTATCATTCTTATGTTTGTAAAAAAGCCTATTTTAAAAAGTGTATATGTCTGCGACCTTGAAGAAAATGCCCTCAGAAGCTCGGCTGTTATGAGAGTTGTAAACACCACGGACCTCACATGAATCAAGCCCTTCCCTACGCCGTACATGGAGGCAGCCCAGTAATAGGACCAAAGAGATGCAAAGGCTATGGCAATTGCCTGAAACACAATTCCCACCATCATGTTTTTATCCAGAATGGGCTCCTTTGTGTTCCTCGGAGGATGCTTCATGATTCCGGGCTCTGCCTCTTCCACCCCAAGGGCCATTGCAGGAAAACTGTCTGTAACAAGATTAAGCCACAGCAGCTGGATAGGTACGAGAGGAACCTCCCATCCAATCATGATGCTCACAAATACAAGCAGTATTTCTCCTATGTTGCAGCTCAGCAGGAAAAAAACAAATTTTTTTATATTGCTGAAAATAATTCTTCCCTCTTCCACAGCATTTACGATAGTAGCGAAATTATCGTCAGTGAGGATTACATCCGCTGTGTTCTTTGCCACATCAGTGCCCGTTATTCCCATGGCAACTCCAATATCTGCTTTTTTCAACGCGAGAGCATCATTTACCCCATCTCCGGTCATTGAAGTAATATGTCCGTTTTCTCTTAAAGCAGTAACTATTTTTACTTTGTGCTCCGGGGAAACTCTGGCGTATACTTTAGTTCTTTTCACCACATCTCTGAGCTCCGCATCCGAATAATTGTCCAGTTCCTCTCCCATCATTGCCTGAGACTCGGATTCCACCATGCCCAGATCCTTGGCAATGGCATATGCCGTTTCCTTGTAGTCACCGGTAATCATCACCGCTTCTATTCCGGCATCTCTGCACAGCCTTATGGACTCCTTAACTTCGGGTCTTGCCGGGTCTATCATCCCTACAAGCCCTACAAATATCATATTGTTTTCAACAGAGTCGGAATCAGGATCTTCCGGCATATTGCCCCATACCCTGTATGCCGCGGAAAGAACTCTTAGGGCGGCTCTGGCGAATTCAATGTTTACTGAAAGTACTTTTTTCTTCAGCTCCGGAGAAAAATCAACTATCTTTCCGTCAATGGCAATTTTGGTACACCTTCCGATTACTATGTCCGGAGCTCCCTTAGTAAAGGACACCATTTTTCCACCTATATAATTCGAATGAAAGGTTGTCATCATTTTCCTTACGGAATCAAATGGCAACTCTCCAACTCTCGGATAAATCATATTCAGCTGCTGAGAGGTTTGTCCAAGTTTTCCCGCAAATGTAATAATGGCACCCTCAGTTGGATCTCCGATTATTTTATAGCTTCCCGACGAGTTATCCAGCTCCGCATCATTTGCAAGAGACCCAATGGAAACAAGATTCCTCAGATTCGGCAGCGAGTTAATATTTATCTTCCTGCCGTAAAGCTTCACATCTCCCGTAGGGTCATATCCCCCACCCTCAACATCCAGTATTTTATCATCCACGAATGCTTTTACTACGGTCATTTCATTTTGCGTCAGCGTTCCTGTTTTGTCTGAGCAAATAACAGAAGTGGCTCCTAATGTCTCAACCGCAAGAAGTTTTTTAACAATGGCATTCTTTCCTGCCATTCTATTCATGCCGATTGAAAGCACAATAGTCACTATGGCAGGGAGCCCTTCAGGTATGGCAGCTACCGCGAGGCTTATGGAAGTAAGCAGCATTTGCAGGACTTGTCTCCCCTGAAGATATCCCATCAAAAATACAGCAATGCATATGGCGATAGTGAGTGTGCCAAGCACCTTACCCAGCTGATTAAGCTTAGTTTGAAGAGGTGTTTCTTCATCATCATAAGATTGAATCTTCGTGGCTATATTTCCTATTTCCGTATCGTGGCCGGTTCCTGTCACCGCTCCCTTTCCTCTGCCATATGTTACAACAGTGCCTAAAAAGCCCATGTTGTGCCTGTCCCCAATTCCGACATTACCTACAATCTGAGCCTTTGCGTCCTTCTCCACCGGAACGGATTCACCGGTAAGGGATGCCTCCTCCACCTTCATGTTTGAGCTTTCCAAAAGCCGTATGTCCGCAGGAATTATGTCCCCTGCTTCCAGAACTACTATATCACCCGGCACAATTTCCGCAGCTGGAATTATAATTTGATTTCCGTCTCTTATAACTCTTGCGTTGGGAGCGCTGAGCTTCTGGAGAGCCTCTACCGACTTCTCTGCCTTTCCCTCTTGGTAAATGCCGAGGATTGCATTAATCACAACTATTGCAAGTATTACAAATGCATCATCCTTCTCACCTACAAATGCCGATACTCCGGCAGCAATAAGTAAGATAACAATTAAAAAATCAGCAAACTGTGCTATAAGCTTGGACATGAAGCTTTTCTTCGTCTGCTCCTGAAGCTCGTTCCTTCCAAACTCATCCAATCTTTTTTCCGCTTCCCCACTGCTTAATCCATGATTTAAGTCAGTTTTCAGTTCATTTAATACTTCTCTTTTACCTTTGTTATACCATTCCAAGTTATTATCCCCCTAAAATAATCTTTTGTATCGAAAGCTTCGTACTGAATAGTATAATATATTATGATTTCTCTTATTTATTACTTAATATTTGTCCCATTCGCACTCCCATGAGTGATGCCATCATCAATCCACGTGTCCAGCCGCTGGAATCTCCGAGACAATATAAATTTTTAATGCTTGTTTCAAAATCCTGACTTATTTCGACCTTGTTGCTGTAGAATTTAACCTCAGGACCGTAAAGCAGCGTTTCTGTGGATGCAAATCCCGGAACCACCGTATTTAAAGCCTCAATGAAGTTTACTATATTCGTCATGGTTCTGTAAGGCATTGCCGATGTTATATCTCCCGCAACCGCATCAGGAAGTGTCGGAACAACATTGGACCTTGAAAGCTCGTTAGGCCATGTCCTCTTTCCGTCCAGAATATCTCCGTATCTCTGCACTAAAATTTTACCCCCGCCCAGCATGTTTAAAAGCTCCGAAACCTTGGCTCCGTACTTTATTGGTTCATTGAACGGGCTGCTGAAATTATGAGAGCTCAATATTGCCAGGTTCGTATTGTTGGATTTTCTGTCCTTGTAGGAGTGTCCGTTTACAACTGCAAGATTGTCGTCATAATTTTCCTGGCTTACAAATCCTCCGGGATTCTGACAGAATGTTCTCACCTTATCCTTGAAAGGTGCAGGATATCCTATCAGCTTAGATTCATACAGGATGTTGTTCACTCTTTCCATTACTTCATTTCTCACTTCAACTCGTACTCCCAGGTCTACAGTTCCCGCCCTGTGGCTTATATCGTGTGCAACGCACAAGGATTTCAGCCAATCTGCACCCTTTCTGCCTGCAGATATAACAACATTGTCTGCATAAAGCTCTTCTTTGAGAGTTTTTTTCAGTGAGTCCGTAACAGTTACTCCCTTGATAATTCCATCTTCAACAATAATATCCGTTGTCTGAGTTCCAAACTTAATTTCAACACCGTTATCTATTAAATGTCTTTCTAACTTGAAATATATTTCCTGAGCTTTTTCTGTTCCAAGATGTCTTATGGGACAGTCAACAAGCTTAAGTCCCGCTTCGATTGCCTTTCTTCTTACTTCCTTTATTTCTTCTTTGCATTCAACACCCTCCACCTTGGTATCAGCGCCAAACTGCAGATATATTTCATCCGTGTAATTAATCAGCTCCTGAGTGTAATCGTATCCTATTAGATCCGGCAGGTCTCCGCCTACCTCAGGGCTTAATGACAGCTTTCCGTCTGAAAATGCCCCCGCTCCGGAAAATCCTGTTGTTATATTGCAGTATGGCTGACAGTTTACGCAATCTCTCGTCTTGTCCTTAGGACAATTTCTTTTCTCAATCGCTCTTCCCTGCTCTATAAGCAATATTTTTTTATCCGGCATCTTTCTGTTAAATTCAAACGCCGTAAATATACCGGATGGTCCTGCTCCCACAATAATCAAATCGTATTTCATGTTTTCTCCTTTGTAATTCATAATTATGTTAATATTCTGTTAAAACAACTTCATTTTCTGTCAGGCCCGAGGTTATTTCTATATAGTCATCATCCTTCAGACCTGTCGTCACTTCCTTTTCAACTTCATTTCCGCCTTCTATAACAGTGACATATTCTTTTCCTGCCTTTTTATAGACTGCATCTCTGTCCACAAGCAGCACGCCACTCTTTTCCTCAAGCACAATTACAACATCAAGCTCAGAGCCTATTTTCATATTCATGCCTTCTGTTAAATCCGCTTCGATTCTTACGCGCCTTTGTTCAACCCCAAGGTCTGAAACGGATGGTTGTGCCTTCGGATATATTTTATTTACCTTCAATTCCTTCATCTCGTCACCGGTATTTACGATAAACTTCATATCCTTAGACACCTTCATGGAATCTTCGGCTAATACCTCAATATATATTCCAAGGCTGTTTTCATCCTGTATTTCCACCACCGGAACACCTGTCTGTGTCATTCCGCCCTGATGAACATTCAGCTCTGTAATAACACCGTCAAATTCTGCCTTGATTGACGACTGCTCCATTCTTTGCTCCAATATTTTAATCTGTATAACAACCTCTTCAACCTGAGCTTCATATTGCTTTTTCACATTTGCGGAAACTCCTCGCGTCATTAAATCATAATTGTTCTTTGCTTCCTGAAGCTGGTTTTCAAGGGCTTCCACGTTGTTCTTTGCTTCGCTGTACTCTATCTCACTTACGGCATTATTTTCATACAGGGATTTTATTTTTTCAAAATTGCTTTTTGCAAGAACCAAGTTGTTTTCAACAGTGCTTATGTTAAGCTTTATATTGGAAACCTCTTTAAAATCCGCTCCCTTGACACTTTCGTTATACATTGCTGTAATTGCATCTATCTGCTTGTTTGCTCTTTCTATTTCTAACATATAGTTGTTTTCATATGTCAGTAGTATATCACCTTTTTTTACTTTGTCACCAATCGAAACGTTGAGCACCTCAACTTTTTGGCTCATATCTGAATAAAACGTATTCACCCTCTTGGAAAATACGGTTCCGTTTTCCTTCAGCGTCCTCTGAATAGAACCCATTTCTGCCTTTGAGGATTTTCCGTCATATGAGGTATTTCCTCCTGACAATACAGAGAAAGCAACAATAAATACAAATACACACAGCACTGCAAATATTACATATTTCTTTTTATGCAATTTTTTCATATTGCCCTCCAAATTCTTTTTTATGATATTCTGCTCTTTAAAGCCTGCATGAAATTCAATTTGTTAATTTTAGCATATGTCATAAGCTGTGCCAGCATTATGAACACTATTGTAAGCACCGCGGAAATCAATATGCCCTTTAGCTTAACAGGCTCATTCATAGTATAAACATCTGTTGTAAATGATTTACCCATATAAGCAACCATCCTGAAACCTATTGGAATTCCGGCAGCTATACCTATGACAGTCATAATCATGTTCTCCCGCACAAGCATATTAAATATTTCCATTTTGGTAAATCCCATGACCCTCAGTGATGAAAACTCGAGCATCCTCTCGTTTATGCTCATCAACGTCATGCTGTACACGATTATAAAACCCAAAAATCCGGAGAATATAACCATGAAGCCCATGGACATAGAGGTTATGGCCGTGTATTCCTCAAAGGCCTTTCTCATGGAATCCTGAGACTGAACATTTATATACTTCATTTCATCGGATTTTTTCACAACATCATCCTCTGAGTTGATGTATGCGCCGTTTATTATTCCTTTGTCAAAAAACATTCCGCTCATATAGTCAATGTTCATATATCCGTTAATGCCAAGAGTCTGATTTATTACGCCTTTTACAACAACAAATACGTCCTTGTCATCGTAAAAGCTGTCAATCAGTATTTTATCACCAATCCGGGCATCCAATGCTCTTGCTAAATTTGATGATATTAAAATCCCTGTTTCAGGAAGCACCACTTCGGCTCCCGCTTCATCCCTGAATTTATAAAACTCCGTATTGTCATGCAATCCTATTACATTTACAATCTTGGATTTCCTACCGTTGGATATTTCAAACGGTGCTTCTATTCTTCCTTCAATATGCTTTGCATCAATATGGCTTAAAAGCTTATTTATTGTGCTGTCATCACGGAATCTGTCAAAACTTACGTTGTACTGAATTTTATTGAATTCTTCATAATGCCTGTTAAACATAGCATCCACAACATCAATCATCCATGTAGTCATAACCATCATGCCGCATGTTATTGCCACAGCCGCACCTATAAATATGAATTTTTTCTTTTCCCTCAATATATTTCGAAGTACTATCTTCCAGGAGAAGGGTATGTTGCCCCACAAGAATTTTATATTTTCTATGAAAATCTTTTTTCCCTTTTTAGGTGCTTCCGGCTTCATCGATTCCGCAGGATTTATTTTAACTACCCCTCGTACGCCCCAAAAACCGGAGGCAACACAGAACAATAAAGATAAAACCACAGAAATCAATATTTTATAATAATATATCTTAACTGTCAACATTGGAATATTGAAAAATTCAAGGTAAAAGCTCGTCATGAACCCGGAAGCAGCCGTTCCGGTTAAGGAGCCAATCAATCCTCCGATTATGCCCACAGAAGCGGCATACTTCAAATAATGAACCAATATTTCACTCTCTGTAAAGCCCATTGCCTTAAGCACGCCTATACTCATTCTGTCCTTTTTGACTATCCTTGAAAGCATGGTTGCAAGCATTATACCCGCAAAGGTGAGGAACACAAACGGCATGGATTGTGACATCAGCTCGAGACCTGATATTTCCTGATTCATCATATTGTTGCTGAGCTGGTCCTCTTTTTTTATAACGCGCCTCACTCCGTATTTATCAAGGCTATTATCAAGACGGTCGGCTATCTTCCCTATATCTGCATCCTCGTTTACCTTAAGAAGAATTTCATTGAAGCTTCCGCCGCCGTATATCTTCCTCAAATAGTTTTTTTCAAGAAAAATAACTCCAAAATTTTCCGAATCCGGCATAAAATTCTCTTCGCTCTCCATCATATAAATATATTCTGAGCTTGAAGCTATGCCTGAAACATTGAACTTATGCTGTCTGCCGTTTATCTTGACTCTTATTTCATCACCTATATTAATTTTTCTTGCGGTTGCAAACTGCTCAATTAATATTACATCATTTTCCGTCAGTTCTCTCTTTCCTGATTTCATAAACAGCTTGTTGATTTTATTTTCGTACTTATCAACAGATACTGCTCTGACGTTAACCTTTTCATCCCTGTCATCAGTTATAAATGATGTGTCAAAGACAATTCTCGCTTCCGCCTCCTTAACTCCATCTTCGGAATACAGCCTGCTTACCAGGCTCTCAGTAATTCCTGAGCCCTTTATGAAAATATCGGCAAAATTAGTTTCCTTGTAGTAGACATCCATTGAATCCTTCAAATTTACGGCAGAATTACTTATGGCTGTGAAAACAAATATACCTGTAAAAATTATTGAAAGAACTGCAACATATTGCCCCTTAGTAGCCTTAATCATTCTAAAAAGTCTTTTATCAAGCTTTTTCATTACCACTCAATCCTTTCCGCCGGAATAGGATTCAAATTCGCCGAAACCTCCGTAATTTTTCCGCTTCTCATCTTTATTACCTTGTCAGCCATCTGTGAAATCGAAGAGTTATGCGTAATAAGAATTACTGTATTTCCGTATTTGAGATTCACATCTTTGAGAACCTTCAGTATTTGTATTCCTGTCTCAAAGTCGAGAGCCCCTGTAGGCTCATCACAAAGCAGAATCTGCGGATTCTTTGCAACCGCCCTTGCGATAGCAACCCTCTGTTGCTCTCCCCCGCTCATTTGAGAAGGAAAGTGGTCAGCTCTGTCTCCAAGCCCTACAGCATCCATAACCTCATCCGTATCTATTGCATTTTCACACAACTCTGCAGCAAGCTCAACATTCTCCTTAGCTGTAAGTGTGGACATCAGGTTATAAAACTGAAATACAAAACCTATTCTGTCTCTTCTGTAATAAGTGAGCTCCTTGTCGCTCATATCTGTTATTAGTCCACCATTGAAATATACCTTGCCCTCCGTAGGAGTATCCATGCCTCCTATTATATTTAAAAGTGTACTTTTTCCAGAGCCGCTGGGCCCAAGTATTACCACAAATTCACCCTTTTGCACCTCAAAACTTGCATCCTTAAGAGCCTTTACGGTTACTTCGCCCATCTGATAATCCTTATTTATATTTTCGGCTTTTAAAACTACTTCACCCATACAGTCACCTCCTATGCAATAATTCCGTACATAACGATATTTATCAATCGTATGTATTCATTTTTTATAACTTCATATATCTTTTCAATGCCTTCCGTATCGTTTGCCAGGTGCGACAAGCACCTTTTTTCAATTGTATCAGTAATTGATGACACCAGTGTAACGATATCTGATGAAAGAACATCCTCTTTGAGCGGCAAATCCTTTATCATATCCACTATAATATTTATTCCCATCTGCCTCAATTCTGAATTTCTATGTTCTAATTTTTTCATCATTTTTTTTGGTGTATTATAGAAGCTTTTAATCAGAATCCTGTAATGCATGGGATTTTTTAAAAAGAAGCTGTATTTTAATTCCGTCATTTTAATTAACGCATCAATGAATTCTAAATCATCAAACTTTACATTGTTAAACTCTTCAAGAATATCATCTATACACTTATTTACGGCAAAAAGGTACAAATTTTCCTTACTGCCATAATAATGAAATATGAGTCCTTTAGATACTTCTGCATCCTTGCTTATCCTGTCAGTGCTTGCTTTATCAAATCCGTGTTCAGAGAATTCCTTAAGGCCTGCCCACAATATTTTATCTTTTTTTGTTTCATCTATCACATATATGCCTCCTATTCATTGACCATCCAGTCAATCACATTATATATTATATTGACCGCGCAGTCAATATATGTATGGAGACACATATAAAAAAGGCTATTCAGCCTTTGATATTTATATTTTTTGATTTTCTATTTGCTCAGCCAGGTCATTTAGATAAACCCATCTGTCCATTTTTTCTTTAAGCAGTTCCTCGGCGAGCTGCTTTTCATTCATCAATGCCTGAAGCTTGACATAGTCCGCAGAGTTTTTTTCCAGCTGCTCTTCAAAATCGGCAATTTTGGCTTCAATATCAGCTATGTCATCATCTATGGTATTATATTCGACCTGCTCCTTATAAGAAAACTTCAGCTTTCTGGATTTTTCCCTGGACTCCTTAACAGCTTTCTTTTCATCTCTGACCTCGTCCGCATCTGCCTCTTTAAAGACCCTTACAGCTATATAATCAGAATATCCTCCGTTGTACTCATTCACTTTGCCTGTTCCGTCTCCGGACAGCTCCAATACCGTATTCACAACCTTATCAAGAAAATACCTGTCATGAGATACTGTTATTACCGCACCTTCAAAGCTTTCAAGATAGTCCTCCAAAATTGTCAGCGTCTCTATGTCCAAATCATTGGTTGGCTCATCTAAAAGCAATATATTCGGGGATTTCATCAATATGCCCAGCAAAAACAGCCTGCGCCTCTCCCCTCCCGACAACTTTTCAATTAAGTTATACTGCATATCGGAAGTAAACAGAAACTTTTCAAGCATCTGTGAAGCGGTAATTTTTCCTTCCTTAGTTTCCACAATCTCCGCAATATCTTTGATATAGTCAACAACTCTCTGAGAAGCATCGATACTGTCCGGCTCCTGTGAAAAGTATCCAATTTTTACGGTACTCCCTACATCTACACTGCCCTTGTCTGGCGCTATGCGTCCCGCTGTCATATTAAGCAGCGTTGTTTTTCCAGCTCCGTTATTCCCTACAATCCCGATTCTGGCATCTCTTAGAACGATATATTCAAAATCATCCACAATTTTAACACCGTTAAAACTTTTGGATATTTTATTTATTTCAATGGTCTTTTTACCCAATCTTGATGCTGCCGAGCTCATACCCAGTTTTTCGTCTCTTACATCCTCAAGGCTGTCCTTCAGCTTTTCAAATTCCTGTATTCTTCCCTTTGCCTTAGTTCCTCTTGCCCTTGCACCTCTTTGAATCCATGCAAGCTCTTTTTTATACAATACCTGCTTTTTCTTTTCTGATGCGGCATCCATATTTTCACGAAGAGATTTAAGCTCCAAAAACTTTGAATAATTTCCGTCATAAGAGTACATTTCACCTTTGTCAAGCTCAATTATTCTGTTTGATACACGGTCTAAAAAGTATCTGTCGTGGGTGACCATCAGTATGGCTCCGCTGTATCTAATAAGATAGTTTTCAAGCCATGCAATCATATCATTGTCCAGGTGGTTTGTAGGCTCATCCAGTATCAATAAATCGCACGGATTTACCAGTGCTGCAGCAATGGCAACTCTTTTTCTCTGTCCCACTGAAAGCAGCTTAACATCCTTATCGAATTCTGTTATTCCCAATTTATTTAATACAGTCTTTGCCTCATATTCCATGAGCTGCCTTGTTTCATTGCCGGAATTTATAAACACCTGCTCCAGCACTGTGGTATTTTCATTAAACTCAGGCGACTGCGGCAGGTAGCATACTCTGGAGCCACTGCTGTAAACAACCCTCCCGCTGTCGGGCTCCTCAATTTTTGCCGCTATTTTCAGCAGCGTTGACTTTCCGGTTCCGTTTACACCTACGAAGCCTATTTTATCTCTGTCGTTTATATATAAATTTATGTTATTGATAAGCTTTTTTTCACTGAAGCTTTTTGAAATGTTTTCAAGTGTTAAAATCATGTAATTATCCTTTATTAAATATTTGAGCCCGGTGTCTTCCTGCACATATCATAAGCTAACTCATAATAATGATTATTGTTGAAATCAAATGTCTTTATAACCTCAAGACCTAATTTACCGGTATGTGCGGCATATGACCGGGGATTTACTTTATTTATGAATGTTACCAATACAGAAAATCTGTCCTTCATCTGCAGCCTTGAAAATTCAAATATATTAGGCAGCACTTCCTTTCCCCTGTATTCGACGTCAATACATACAGGACCGTATTGATAGGAATTATCCACAGACAGAATTTGGCCCTTATACTCTATATTCGGCAAATCGCTTATCATTTTTTCAAATAAAGGCCATGCGGACCAGAAATGCCAGGATGCTGCCATTGCATATGCCACTATTTTATCGCCGTCACAGGCTATTGCAAGCCCGTTTTCCTTTTCAATAAGCATCTTAAATTGCTCTTCTGAAAACAATGTTGTAACAAAGCCATCCGCTTTATCATTTTCATTTATTGTAGACACATGATATCTTTTTTGCAGTTCAGAAACACCTGCAATATCCTTTACCGTTGCATTCCTGTATTCCATGAAATTTACCTGCCTCTCCGAATAAAATAATCTATTTTATTATATCACACTTTAATTGACAATAAAAGAAATAGCTTTTCAAAGCAAACAAAGAAATTACATCATATAAGTTATAATTAACCTGCGGACGCTGTAATTAAATCTTTCCTTCTTGATATTTACAAAGTATAATAGATTAAAGTACATCAAAAGAGGTTAATATGGAGCTGAATAAAATTACAGACAGAATTTACTGGCTGCCCAATGAAAAGGAAAATGACAGACCGGTGCTTGCATATATCAGAGGAGACATATATTCACTTGCTGTCGATGCAGGAAATTCTGCTGAACACGTAAAGAAATT
>DNNV01000126.1 GCA_003497505.1 Clostridiales bacterium
TTTTTCACGCTGCATCCTCCTCGGATTAGTATAGCCTACTCTGTACCTCCCAGCCTTTTTTACTTATCAACAATATTGTCTATATTCTTCAGCATTATTGAAATGGTGCCATCATTATTTGTGATAAATTCGACCTTTTCCTTGTCGCTGAGGATTTCATATGGAATATTTATTTCGATGCCCTCGTCGGTTATGAACTTTTGTTTGGTCTTTATTTTGTTGGCATAATTGAAATTTACCTTTACTTCGGGCTCACGTATGCCCTTCATCTGTATTTCTTCCGTATATATTTTTTTTGCGTCGGTGTCCGTGAACACCTTCTCGGAGATTTCCTCCACATTTATGTTCAGGTTTTCTTCCACATTTTCTCTGATGATGTTCTTAACCCTGCTCTTCATAAACACATCATCATCATAATATTCCTTTATTATTTTATCTGTGGTTTCAGTAATAATTTTCACCTTTTCTCTGTCAGGCTTCTCTTCCTTACACTCCAGTAAATACCTGGAAATGTAGTAGCATGGCTCGGTGTTGACCTGACATTTCTTTTCCTTTACAAACACATCAAAGCTGTTCAAATCCACAAAAATAAATTCATCTATCCTCTGAGTGGCTGAGGGCAGCGCACATGGCTGCTCTATAATTATATTCTTTGTGGACTCCTCCTGCTTTGTAAAATGTATATAACCTTTTTTATAATTAAGCTTAAGAATTATCATATAGTCCTTATTAAAAACATTGGCCTGCACAAATAAAAGGTCACAGGGCTTTATATCCGTATTTTCTGTTATCATTCCATAGAAAAACCCGGATACTTCATTTGAAAATTTTATAAAATCATCGTCTTTTATGTATTCCTTGATTAATTTAAGAAAAAGGCCTTCATTGTTTACAAACTTTGTTTTCTTCATGTCGGCATCGTTGTAGCACTTTAAAATGTGCTTCTCTGTGTATTCTCTCATTTCCTCGTTAAAGGACATGAGATTTTCGGATAGCACCGGCACTCCTATACTTGGATCAAGTATGTGTAATATAGACTTTGAGATTGAAACACTCATCTTTACCTCTTTAACGTTAATTTATTTATTTCGCTTTATTTAAAAACAACTTCGAATTTTTCACATACAACCAGAATTTCTTCACTGAATTCACCGCCTATTTCAGCCAGTTCCTCCGTGAAAAATTTCCGGTGGACCCTTCTCCAGTATTCGAGGGATTTGTCTCCCTCTCCTTCCGTTGCCGCAAATTCTTCGTCTACATCCTTGTACGGAACAACCTCAATACTTGTGGCCATGATAATGCACTTAGCTATATCGTTCCAATTTGTAATAATGCTCAGATCTCCTATCTTAGGCATTTCTTCACCGTTTCTGTAGGAATCGTATAAGGATGCTGTTGCCCTTTTCGTTCCTTCAAGCACCAATTCTGCCAGTTGGTTTGCATCCCGTTCATTATTGTCAAAATGCCACGCGGTGTAATTTTTGTCTATCGCGTCCGGACTTTCTCCGATTGAAAGGAGATAATTTCCCCACATTTGCTTTATAGATTCATTTTCCATGCTATTCTCCTCTAAATTTCCACGCCGCTCTCTAAAATCGAGAAACTCTTTTCCTCGCAGTTTATTTCTGCAAGTGCTCCGTATGGTATCACGGTCATGGGCAGGGTATGCCCAAAGCTCACATTGTAAAGAACGGGAAGATCATTTAATTCTAATTCTCTTAAAACCTTGTAAATAACCTCTTTATATTCATCATAATACTTGTTGTTATAGGGTTTTCCCCAGATAATTCCGTTTATTCTTCTCAAAATTCCTTGTGTTCCGTAATTTCTAAGCCAATACCCAACATATCTCGGTTCCGGCATATCCTCCGAGGTTTCGATAAACATTATGGCATTGTTCCAATCATTATCCTTTGGCCAGATAGAAGTCTGCTTTGCCATTTCAAGCACCTCAATGCACCCTCCTATGAGCCTGCCCTTTGCAAGGCCACTGCCCTGAAGAAGTCCATATCCTGTGTTTGACTGCATTTTTTTCTCTATGTATTTATTCTCTATCAGCCACGGTGTTCTTTCGCTAGTCCAGTATTCCGGGCTTTCAATCCTGCCTATGGGTTCATTTGAAAACAAGGTTTTGTTTATATATTTTACGGTATAATCGTGCATTTTAACATTTTCGGCAAATTCGTTCAGCACAGAAGCTCCGTAAAAAGATGAAATTCCTGCCTTCAGGCACAGCAGATGAGTGATTGTTGAATCCGAATAACCGATAAATATCTTCGGATTATTCCTTATTATATCAAAATCAATATAGGGAAGCATACGTATACTTTCCTCTCCGCCAATGCATGAAAATATTGCTTTTATTGACTTATCGGCAAAAGCATTCATCAAGTCTTCAGCTCTTTTTCGTGGATTGTTGTACACAAATTCCGTGCCGCTCAATGTGTGCGGCATTTCCACAACTTTAAGTCCAAATAAAATTTCCAGGCGCTCTTTACCCTGATTGTATCTCCACAGTATGTCATCATCTCCTGCTCCTCCCCATGAAAGGCTGACGGTTGCAACTTTGTCTCCCTTTTTAAGACCTTGAGGCTTAACTAATTGTAATGTCATATCCCAACCTCACTATACCTCATTCATCTGCTGAATCAAAAATTCCTCTCCGTACACAACAATTCCCTGAGTTCCCGTAAGTGCATAATCTTCCAGCTCCAGCGCCATGAATGATTCATCAGGAACATCGAAGGGCGGCTTTATTCCCCACCGACTTGCTGGCATGAACCCAAACTTAGGATAATAATTCCCATGTCCCAGCACTATAACAGATTTATGTCCTAACTTTTTAGCAATCTTTATGCTCTCCTTTATCATCATACCGCCTATTCCTATGCGCTGATGCTCAGGAAGCACTGAAACAGGAGCCAGCGCCAGAGAATCATACGTTCTTTTGTCATTCACTATTGACAGCCTTGTAAGCATTATATGCCCAACGGGGTGACCTTCAATTTCTGCAACAAGGCACAACTCAGGTATAAATGCATCGCTTTTTCTCAATCTGGAAATCAGAATGTGCTCCGTATGGTCGCTGAATTCCTCGTTCCTGAAAGCACGCTCAACGATATCCTCCGCTAATTCATAATCCTGTTCTGTTTCCTGCCTCACAATTATATTCATAGCTCCTCCTAATCTTAACATTCAAAATTACAAAGATATTATAAATTTTTATTGCAATTATTTACCGGGAAATATTATTTCTTATACAATATCTAATTATTTGATATTATAACAGTCCTGCTGCTTCCATGCCAGTCAAATTTATATCCAAATGCCTCCAGCACTGCCCTAAGCGGAATGTAAGTCCTGTCTTCCTTTATTATGGCTTCCGTATCTGTTTCAACCTTAATTCCATTAACATAAATTACATTCTCGCCTATGGGAATTGTGACCGTGGTGCTATCCTTAGATGCAGTAACAATTCTGTTTTTAGAGTCATAACTCAAAGTTGCACCGATTGCCTCAAGAGGCTTTCTGAGAGGCACCATCGTTCTGCTGTCTGCATTTATGAATGGAACACCATAGCCGTCTTCCTTTATGAACTCTAATTCTCTTTGGTTGAGAATCACAGTTACATACCTGCTTAATTCTTCCTTAGATAAGTTTTCTGTTCTTTTAACCAGGCTGTCTATCATGGAAACTATGCTGTATTCATCATTTGTATCCTCATTAACGTCAAACAACATCACTCCTCCCGCCCTGCTTAATGCTATCACTGTCTTTTCTCTCAGTGTATTCATGCCGTTGTAATAGGATTCCATAGGCGCGGTGGGTGCGTAGTCAACAAATGCGTATTCGGGATTTTCCGCTACCAGATGTCTGTATTGCTTCCAGCTTGGTCTTGCATACAAAGGCATTCCAATAACAATATCTTCTGCCGGAACACCTCTATTAAGCCAATAATCTATGGAAGTTCCTGAAAACCA
>DNNV01000010.1 GCA_003497505.1 Clostridiales bacterium
TATGGCGTCACTGACTCTGCTGCCAGACTCCAGGCGATATACGCCAGGATTGTTCACCGCTCCGTCCATATCTACATAGACATAGTCTCCCGGATCGCTTAATTCTGTCTTTACTGCAGCATTCTCAATATTCTCATTGCCTGTAAACATTAGTTCTTTTTCCTTGCGTTCAAGCTTAATCCCCAAAGCTGCCATAATTACCAATGCAATGACTAAAACAACCGCAAGTCCTTTTCTGTTTGCACGATTGTCCATAAAACCCCCATTTTTGCAATTATTAGACACACTCACATACATTATACATTATTTTGATGAAAAATCAAAAATTTTTAATTACAAAGAGGCTGTTTTCTGTTATACTATTATTTGATTTGTATAATAGGAGTTTGCAGATGATAAAAAAAGTAATTGCATGCGTATTGCTGTTTTCTGTCTTTATTTTGAATTCATACAAAGTTTATGCAGAACCAAGTTTATTATGCGATGCAGCAATCTTAATTGATTCCGCTACGGGAACCGTACTGGCCGGAAAAAATCCGGATAAAAAAATGTATCCGGCAAGCCTCACGAAAATTATGACGGCCATATTGGCATTGGAGATGGGGAAAATGTCAGACGTCATCAAAGTAGACGACGATACTCCACATGAAATATTCGGGAGCCATATAGCTCTGGAACCTGGGGAGATACTCACGCTTAAGGATATGCTTTATGCGTTGATGCTGCCGTCGGCAAATGATGCTGCGCTAGCAATAGCAAAGCATTACGCCGGAAGTGAAAAAGAGTTTGTAAGGCTGATGAACGAAAAGGCAAAGGAGCTGGGTGCTTACAGCACGAATTTCGTAAATCCCCACGGCCTTCATGACCCGAATCATTACACCACTGCGGCAGATCTTGCAGCTATAACCAGGTATGCGATGAAAAATGAGGAATTCAGAAAAATAGTACAAACTAAAAGATATGAAATACAGCCAACCAATAAGAAAGACGAGGTAAGGTATTTCACAAACCTGAACAGACTCATATACAACACAGGACAAAACCAGATATATATTGACGGAGTATACATAAGTCCCCTGTATGAATATGCCACAGGAGTTAAAACAGGATACACCCCGGAAGCGGGCAACACATTGGTTGCAAGTGCCGAAAAAAACGGAACCGAACTGATTGCCGTAGCCATGAACGGCATATCTCTTGAAATGTATCAAGATGCACACAATCTGTTCAACTTTGGTTTTAATGAATACAAGGTCGAAACGCTCATAACAAAAAATACATTTGTTAAAAACATAAAGATTGAAAACGGTGACAGCAGGGAAATTTCGGCAATAACAGAAAGTGACTTCGCTACTATTGTAAAGACCTCATCCTCGAAGAAAATCGAGTCAAAGGTTACAATCAATGACCTTGCTCTCCCTTTGAGCAAGGACGATATTGTTGGAAAAATAGAATATCTCATGGACGGCAAGGTAATTGGTACAGTTAATCTTATAACCCCCACACCGGTAAAAAGCACGTTGGTTGAAAAGTCCGGCGGCGGATTATTTTTATCAATACTTAAATTCGTAGGATATATTGTAATTTTTGCACTTGTGGTGCTGTTTGTATTCAAGATTTACAATGACATACGCATAAAAATCAACCGAAAAAAAAGACGCAGAAAATATAGCAGCTAAATTAAAATCTCTAAAACAAAAATTCAGGTCTCCCTGAATTTTTTTGTATGCCTAATATTATTAAATTACTGCAATTGCGTCTATTTCCACGTTTGCATCTTTCGGAAGCCTTGCTACTTCCACACAAACCCTTGCAGGCTTGCTCTCACCGAAAATCTCAGAATACATTTCGTTAATCAATCCAAACTGGTTCATGTCCTTTATAAACACTGTGCATTTAACAACATCCTTCAGAGATGCTCCCGCCTCTTCCAGTATAGCCTTGACATTCATGAGAGAAATTCTTGTTTCCTCTTTGATATCTCCGCCCCTGTAAAGTTCTCCCGTTGCAGGATCAAGCGGAAGCTGTCCTGACACATAAATTGTATTTCCGGCCTTTATAGCCTGTGAGTAAGGGCCAACCGCTGCCGGTGCGTTGCTTGTTTGTATTGCTGTATTTGCCATAGTATCCTCCTACTTCCAATTCTTTATTCCATATTGTTCTACATCAAGTGAATTGTTATCCATCCACAGGGATTCCAAATCATAAACTTCTCTTTCGTCCCTGTGAAAGATGTGAACAATAATGTCGTCTGTTTCCAGCAGTATCCATCTTCCCGTATTAAAACCTTCACTGTAGTAAAAATCCATTCCCTGCTGGCCGCATTTTTTTAAAACCTCATCTGCCGCGGCAACTGTCTGTCTTTCGTTGTTGCAGCTGCAAATAATGAAGTAATCAGTTATGGAGCTGGTTTTTGAAACGTTCAGCACCGTAAAGTTATACGCTTTTTTATCGTCACATGCCTTTAATATTGCTTCTATTTTTTTATGAACTTGATTCATTTTGCCTCCTTAAGGAATTTTAACGTCTTCATGGAATCATCGTCAAGCTCAGCACTTTTCATCTTGACATATTCCACGGTACTTTCTATGGACATTATGATTGCTTTATCAATATCTTCGTAAGCAGCTTTTCTCAGCTCGGAAACTCCCTCATATTTACGGCCCTGCTCTATTTTATCAGCTATAAAAATTACTTTCTCAAGCATAGACATATTTTCCCGGCCTGTTGTATGATAAGCTATTGCATTTAATATATCCTCGTCACTCACATGAAAGATATCCCTGGCCATATGGGCACCGGTTTTTGAATGAGTGAGGTTATCATTACCCCTTACCATCTTTTTTCCGCAATCATGCAGCAATCCGGCTATCCTTGCCTTTTCTGTATCTTCACCATAACGCTCCGAAAGCCTTGCAGCCTCTTCCATTGTCCGTATGCAGTGGCAGTAAATGCCGGGATTGAGATCCTCAAGCATTCTTTTCATTTCATCTATACCCATATGTCACCTGTATAAATTATTTTTATATATATATCGCTCCACGCTTTCAGGCAGCATATACTTGGCGGACATCTCATTTTTGATTCTTTCTCTTATGTCAGTGGAAGAAATCTGCAACATGGGAATCTTAAGAATTTCTATGTGCCCGTTCAGCTTTTCTGCTACTTCCTGTATCCTTTGCTCCGAATTTTGTGTGCCTGGACGTGAAACAGCGATAAATTTGCAGAGCTTCATAAGCTCTTCCGGTTCATGCCAGTTAGGAAGATCAATAACTGCATCCGTACCGGTTATGAAATAAAATTCAGTTTCGGGATACAAATTGTGGAATTCTCTCAGCGTATCAACCGAATAGCATTTGCTGTCCTTGGTTATTTCAAGATCAGATACTGTGAACCTGTCATTGGACACGGTGGCTAAATTAGCCATCATATATCTTTCCGCTGAGCTGGCGCCCATTCTTGTTTTATGAGGAGGATTCCCCGCAGGTACAAAAATTATCTGATCTAAATTATAAATATTCAACACTTCATTGGCAACCACAAGGTGACCAAGATGGATGGGATCGAAGGTCCCTCCCATAATTCCGACCTTTTTCATTGAAATTTCAAGCTCCTTCTGTTCTTTAAAGCCGTGAGCACAATTGAAATTATACCAACAGCCGCATGAATTGTCAAATCTTTCATAACGCTGTCATGCATTAATAGTTTGCCTACAGAAACTCCTAATATTCCTGCAAATATATATGGAAAATAAAACTTAAGCCTACTTTTTTTAACTATATCTATTCTTTCAATCAGGCTTTCCTTTCCCTCGTAATATCCTTTCATAAATCCGTTGTATGAAAGTGTCAATATTGTAAAGGTTAGCATTAACATTGGTATAAGTGCCATGTAATAGCTTCTGTCCATACAGAGCATTATAGACATTGAAAGATACAATGGTGTCAGGACAACCTGAGTGTATGAATCCCCTAGGCCCGCTGCAATTCCCATCATTCCTTTTTTCATGAACATTATGCCGGCTGTGTCCTTATCCTGTACATGCTGCTCTTCCATTGCAATTATATATCCGTGTATGGGCGTTCCCATATTCGGCTCTGTATTGAAAAATTCGCTGTGTCTGTGTATTGCATCATGTGCGGCCTCTGTATTTCCGTACAGCTTTCTGAAAATATTTTTCATGCTGTGAGCAAAAGCCATTCCCTGAAGCCTGTCATAGCTGTAGCACGAGTGCGAATAGTTCATCCAAATAAACCAGGAATATACTAAGTCCCTCTTGCTTATAATTCCGCTACTTGAGCTATCAACACGACTAAAATACAAATCCTTGTTTGATATAACAAACGTAATCATCATAAACACCCCGAACAAAATATTAGAATCAGGGTCTGTCTCCAATGTCAGCAGAAATGATGCCACAAACAGCAAAACTCCGCGTTTGCCGCCAATTTTAACAATGACGTTGCATACAGACATATAAACAAGAAAAAGCCCTGCAATAAACAGCGCACCTCTGATGTTTACCAGAACAGATTTAAGTAAAAACATTGAAAGCACCGCCGACAGTATGACCGCAGTGCTCATCACATACAGTGTAAGCTGCGGATACACGCCGTCATAAAGGCTTATATTTGGTTTTTTCCCATTTTCGTGCTTGCTTTCGTACGCCTTTACAAACAGCGAATTAATATTCAGCCTGTACTTCCAAATCAATATTCCCAAAAATCCGAAAGGGTATGCAGCCGCAGCAGCTTCCAACGGAGACAGCTTCAGAATAACTGATGCCAGAGCGGCAATTATTGCCGTAAGGCACTGATCTCCCTTAAATGACCCTCCGGTTGAAACAAAATCTATGTAAATTATATTTACAACTCCGCCTGCCACCATCCCTGTAAAAGGATCTCCCA
>DNNV01000232.1 GCA_003497505.1 Clostridiales bacterium
ATGGGATGAAGGCGTTTGGGAACCATACGTAAATGTGGAAGAAGGTCTTATTAAAGGGGAACTGAAATTTGTTCTTAAAGGAAGACGGCTAAAGGGAAAGTGGGCTTTGGTACGGTGGAAGGCCAAGTCAGGAGAAGCGAGAGATAACTGGCTTTTGCTGAAGGAAAAAGACGAATATGTCAAAGATATCGACGGAATATCTGAATTTATCACAAGTATCAGAACAGGACGCACAATGGAACAAATTGAAAGGGGAGAAAATGAAAAAATCACTAAAAACCCTTTCAACAGTGCTGATGCGCAGCTTGCTAAATTGGTCAATAACGTTCCTGAAAGGGAGGATTGGCTTTATGAGCTGAAATACGACGGCTTCAGGATCATTGCATTTGTGGAGGGAAATAATGTACGGCTTTTGACTAGAAATGGTAATGATTATATAAAGAGGTTCCATGATATTGCTTTAGCGCTTATTGACCTAGCAGCCGGAAGAGCCATGGTTTTGGATGGCGAAATGGTGGTTGCGGACGTGCAGGGCAGGACAGACTTCCATGCTCTGCAGAACTACATGAAAAATCCTAAAGCTGGGAATCTGACATATATAGTCTTTGATATACTTGCGCTGGATGGAGAGGATCTCAGGGCACGCAGCCTGATTGAAAGAAAAGAAATTCTCGAAGCTTTGACGAAGAATGCTCCTGAAGGTATTTATTACAGCCGTTATGTAAGGGGGAGTGGGAAGGAGAGCTTTGCCGCGGCATGTGAGGCCGGAATGGAAGGCATAATAGGTAAAAAAGCCGATTCCGTTTACAGCGGAACGAGGAACGGCGACTGGATAAAGCTCAAATGCGATAAAAGACAGGAATTCATAATCGTAGGATATACTCTTTCAGATAAGAAGACAAGCGGGGTAAGCTCACTTCTTCTGGGAGTATATGAAGATGGGGAATTAGTTTATGTCGGACGTGCCGGAACCGGTATAAGTAATGCTGACATGCAGATGCTTGAGGAGAAATTCAAGGGTTTGAAACGGCAGAACCCGCCTATTAAGCTTGTGCCAAAGTCAAGGCAGAGGGAAATTATAACATGGCTTGAGCCAAAGCTTGCAGCTGAAATCAAATTTGCCGAATGGACACATGATAATTTATTAAGGCAGGCGAGCTTCAAGGGAATACGTACAGACAAGGACCCCAAGGACATAAAAAGGGAAAAAACGGAGGGCGAAAAATTGGCGGAGAATCCAATTAAGTCAGACGAAAACAGCATTGTTGTTGAAGGAATAAATATTACCAACCCGAGTAAGGTGTTGTTTGAAGAACCTGAAATAACAAAGGAGGATGTGGCGCGGTATTATTCAATGGTTTCTGAGCGCATGATGCCCTATGTGAAAGGCAGGGTTATGAGCATTGTGCGTTGTCCCAAAGGAATATCGCAGTCATGCTTTTACAGAAAGCACCCCAGTCCGGGTAGTAAGGGAATCGTAACAATACCTGTTACCATAGGTAGCGGAGGAACTGAGGAATATTTCTATATTGAGGATGCGACAGGGCTTGTATCAGAAGCGCAGATGGGAACACTGGAATTTCATGTATGGGGAAGCCGCATAAATGACCTTGAAAAGCCGGATATGATGGTGTTTGATTTGGACCCGGATGAAGGAATGGACTTAAGTATAGTGCGTCAGGGTGCACAGGATATCAGAAGTATTCTCACCGAGCTTTCTCTGGACTCGTACCTCAAGACCAGCGGCGGCAAAGGGTATCATGTGGTTGTTCCATTAAAACCGGCAGCAGACTGGAACATATTCTACGATTTTGCAAGGCGCGTTGCCGAAGTTATGGAGCAAAAATGGCCGGAACGTTACACAAGCAATGTCAGAAAAGCTAAGCGCACAAACAAGATATTCATTGACTGGATGCGAAACGGCAGAGGTGCAACCAGTATTGCCCCTTATTCCCTGAGAGCGAGAAAAGGAGCCAAGGTGTCCATGCCCATAACATGGGATGAGCTTTATACAGTGGCACCTGACGGAATCAGCATGGCGGACGCACTTTTAAGAATCGCCGGAAATGACCCATGGGAAGATTTTTTTCGGAACAATCAGATGCTCAAAATCTGACGCTGATTAATAGGGCGCTACCATTACATTTAAGGAAACTAATTATCACAACAGTGATAGCAGTGGTTTTAAAATAGGTGAAAATTCGTGTATTTTTGCTCGAAAGTCCTGAAAAATAGTCCGTGCGTACAAAAAACGCTGAAGTCCTTGTGGTTAAGGTCTTCAGCGTTTAATATTGTTTTAAGTTATTTTTCTGATACCAGCCTCAGTGATTTTTGTTCCGCTTCTGCCCTTTCCTTTTGTAATGAGGCCTTTTTCCTGAAGGTCTTGGAGCACGTTGCGGAGGCTTGAATCTCCTATGTGGATGCCCATGAATTTCAGTTGCGTGTTTAGCTGCATGCGGCCTATGCCGTGGTACAGCTGTGTATTTTCCATAATTATTTTAAGAATTGAGCTTTCAACGCTCAATATATCTGTTGAATTTGAAGCCTTGCCGGACTCCGCTGATGCAGGAGGTGGGCTCGTCAGGCACCCGGGAAATGCCGACAGCGTATTGTAGTGTATGGCGGCATTTTCAAGCTCACGGACATTCCCTGGCCAGTTGTATGAAGACAAAAGCTTCTTATCCGAATCGCTTATCTGATTATATTTTGGACCCAGGAAGTTTGACATCAGAGGGAGGATGTCTTCTCGCCTGTTTCTCAGGGGTTCTATTCGCAGCGTGATTACATTGAGACGGTAATACAGGTCTCTTCTGAAATTTCCTTTGTCCACCTCGCTCATGAGATCCCTGTTTGTGGCGGCAATTATTCTCGTGTCTATATTTATCATTCTGTCGCTGCCGATGCGCATTATCTGTCGCTCCTGAAGCACACGCAAAAGCCTTGACTGCAGATGTGGAGAAATATCTCCTATTTCATCCAATAAAATAGTACCCCCGTTAGCCTGTTCGAACAGCCCCAACTTTCCGCTCTTTTTTGCGCCTGTAAATGAACCGCTCTCATATCCGAACAGCTCGCTTTCCAGAAGGGACTCGGGAAGCGCTGCGCAGTTTATGGCTACGAAAGGCATTTTATTACGCTGTGAATAGTTGTGTATGGATTGTGCCAGAAGCTCTTTTCCTGTTCCGCTTTCACCTGTTATAAGTACGGTGTGATCTGTTAATGATACTGTCCTGGCGGTTTTTATGCACTCCTTCATGGCTGGAGAAACGTGTATTATATCTGAGAAATTGTACTTGGCATACAGCCCTTTTTTCTCAAACAGCTTCTTTGCGGTGATTTCAATATCTCTTAAATCCTTTTCGTTCTGAAAAACTATGTAGTAGCCCATTACTTCGTCGAGAAGCATTATTGGTGTTTTCTCTACAAAATATTGGATGCCGTTGAGCATAGTACCGTCCTTGGGCATGATTTCCTTTTGGATTTTTGAAAAAATATCTATTCCCACAACATCTGACATAGGAAGCGGCGAGCTGTCTTTTATGTCGAACAAGGCTTTCGCCTTATTGTTTGAAAACAGCATGGTATACTCCTCGTTGGTAACAATCAATGCTGTGTGAGATTCATTGATTACACTGTCAAAAACATAATTTTTTACAAAGTTGTTCAGATAATAATTGTAAATATAAATATCCGGCTCGGCTAATTCTCTTATATGCCGCACTAAATTACGGTTTGTAAGGTCGAAGTTTAAATCCAGCCTGTTCATAAGGCGCAGGAGTGTGTCGAAGCTTATTTCCCTATATCCGATATTTATAACTTTTTTTATGTGTGATGGAACAAGATGAATTTCGTTAGGTGTTATGCAAACTTCGAAATCATTATAGATATTGCTGCCATTGTCCTTGGGATCATAGGGAATAAGGTTCACATGGTTCATTCCAAGCTCATAAAGGGAGCAGAGCGTCTGGACGGCAGTTTCGTAACTGTCGTTGACCATCAGCACATTTGTACCATCAGGAATTTCCGAAATCTCATGAATGTGCCGTTTGCTTATACTTCTGTACATGGTTACAATATTGTTGTAATTTGCAACTCTTTCCTTGAGTGGGTACAGCATGGTTTCATGGGTTATTATGTAGGCATCGGCATCTATTTTTACACCTGCATCAAGCTCGGACAGATAGTAATTTTCCACAATAATATAGTTCTCGAATATTTTTTCAAGGTTTTCTTTTAAATATCGGATGACCTCCTGATTGTCACTGTTGTTATAAATAACTGCAACCTTTTTCATACTTGCCTCCATTATCAGCATGTTATTAATCTAATATTATCCTATTTAATGGGATAATGTCAAATTGATAGTTTAGGGCGAGACGAAGATAAAATGAAAATTAACAGGATTAAACATATTATACCCTATTTAAACCTGTTAATTTTCAGTAATCTATCTTGGATTTTAAAATATTAAGTTTTTTTAACTATTTATTTATTAACTCTTTGAAATATTCTTGTATAGCATCTAACTCCCCAGGCTTTGCCGTTTCTGATTAGGAAGCGCATGGTGGTGCGCTGTTCATCAGGATTATCGGCCGCTCTTGCGCTGAAGAGAGTTTCTTCACAATGGTGCAGCACCAAATCTTCGTCATAGTAGCGTGCAAATAAATTTCCTTCATCATCGGCTGTAACGATGCAGTATGCGGGAACGGCTTCTCTGCTTATGTATGTTCCTGTAACAGCCTCAGGCATGCTGAATTTATTGCCTGAAGGAATGGCGAAGGTGTGCGATGTATCCAGAGGAAGCCCCAGCACCAAGTTGTAGCATGGCCATAAGAAGGGTTCCATTGAAACATCACCTTGGTTGCACAGGGCGGTCATTGAATATCCTCCAATGATTAGCCCTCCCTGAGTGGAAACTCCGTGAAGTCCACCGGAATGCTCGCATATTACCTTGCCGTTTTTAATGCGTTTGTTCAGACCGAAGCAGTAGAAGGGATAAGGAGTCTCGGGAAATTCCCTCCCTATTAATATTTCTACAGCCTTTGGGTCTATTATCTGCTTTCCTTCAAATACGCCGTTCTGGGAGAGCATTTGGTAATATTTTGTGATGTCGTTGGCTGTGGATTTAACACAGGCGCATCCCCTGTATGGCGGGAGAACAGACCATGCTTGATCCGAATACAAATTTCCGTCATCATCCAGGTCAAAAAGGTCAGCAATATCGCCTTCGGACAAAGCAATTGCCTCCTTACCATCGAGGTCAAGCACGGAGCGCGTCATCCCAAGGGGCTTGAAAATCCTTTCTTGGAGGAACTTTTCGAGAGTTATGCCTGCTGCCTGATCAACCACATATGACAGAAGTGCATAAGCATCATTGGAATAGCTCATGTATTCTCCAGGCGCACCTAATGGCTCGTACTCCCAGCTGTGTGCTATATAATCTATAATATCTTCAATTTTATCCATTTTGTTCGGAGCGCTTGCTTTAAGCGCTTCAGATGACTGGGTGTCTCTTCCCGGAGTGTTCATGACAATGGACCATTCCAGGGGAGGAATGGGAGGTATACCCGCTGTGTGCATTGCCAGATGGCGCAGGGTCACGCTTTCTGCTGGAGTTCCCGGAATGGAGAACTTCGGGAAATATTTAGTTACCGGGTCTGAAAAGCTAAGCTTTCCCTCTGCCTCAAGTATTGCACATGCAAGGGTTGTCATGGATTTACTCATAGAAGCAATTCCATAAACAGTGTTGGATCCCGCAGGTCTTTGTTTTTCTGAATCACTGTATCCATAGCCCTGTTCAAATATTATACCTTCCGGTCCTCTTACGCATATTGCCACACTGGGATATTTTTTTTCCTCAAACAGCCTGTTAAGATAATCATCAAGTTTTTTTATATCATACATAATATACCTTCCCCGCAAATATATTTTAAAGTTCAAGCAAATAGTACATCAAAGAAAATTCAGTGTCAATGCATATATTTTCACGAAAAATGCATGTGAAAATTGGCACGAATATTGCAATTTATAACTTATATTTATCGCAGAGGGAGGATGACAGTATAGTGAAAACATTTTCTCAATCGAATAAATACTTTTAAAAAAGGAGAGGTCTAAATGCGAAGCTACATAATTAAAAGATTGGGAGTAGGAGTATTGCTGCTGCTTTGTGTATCTTTCATAGTTTTCGGCATGCTGTACCTGATGCCGGGAGATCCTGTGACTCTTATGGCAGGGCCGTTGGTTAAGGTTGAAAATTTAGAAGGATTAAGGATTCAATACGGTCTGGACAGGCCGCTGCTCGTGCAGTACTTTGACTGGATGAGAAAAATAATATTTGAGGGTGATTTCGGTATTTCTTACAAGTACAGGATAGCTGTTGGGTCATTGCTTAAAAATGCCATACCCATAAGCCTGAAGCTTACGGTCACCACGATGCTTATAAGTAATCTTATTGCATTGCCTTTGGGGCTTTTATGCGCATATAAAAAGGACACGCTGTTTGACCGGTTAACGGTGAATACAACCTTGATTCTTACCGCCATACCATCATTCTGGCTCGCGGTTATACTCATGCTGGTGTTTGCCGTAAATCTTAAATGGTTTCCTGTGAGCGGCTTTGAGTCCTGGAAAAATTACGTGCTTCCCGTAGCTACCGGTGTAATAGGAGGGCTTGCCAGCACCATACGCCTTACAAAGTCCGAAGCGCTGGAGGTTCTGAGGGA
>DNNV01000234.1:0-1071 GCA_003497505.1 Clostridiales bacterium
ATTATGGCAGTAAATTTAAAGGGAAGAAGCTTATTGACGTTAATGGATTTCACACCTGAAGAAATAAGATATTTATTGGATTTGGCGCATGACCTAAAGGCAAAGAAACGTCAGGGCATCTCAAACTATTTATTAACCGGAAAAAATATTGTTCTTCTATTTGAAAAGACTTCTACGAGAACAAGATGCGCTTTTGAGGTTGCGGCGCTGGATGAAGGTGCACATGTAACATTTTTAGATTCAGGGAGCTCGCAGATGGGGAAGAAGGAATCATTGGAGGATACAGCAAAGGTTCTTGGAAGATACTATGATGGCATTGAATACAGAGGATATAAGCAGGGAGCTGTTGAGGCACTTGCTAAATATGCCGGAGTTCCTGTGTGGAATGGTTTGACCGACGTTGATCATCCCACTCAGATATTAGCGGACTTACTTACAATTGAAGAGCACTTATCAAAGCCTCTCAATAAGGTAAAGCTTGTTTTTGCCGGAGATATCAGGAATAATATGTCATATGCATGGATGTACGGATGTGCCAAAATGGGCATGCACTATGTGGCATATGGACCTAAGGAGCTGAGCGATCAGATAGACCATGAAGCTCTTAAAGATGTATATGAGGCTGCAAAATATACAGGTGCTAAAATAGAAATATCGGATAATACAGAATGCCTTAAAGGAGCTGATGTGATCTATACAGATATATGGGCTTCCATGGGAGAAGAAGAACAAATACCGGAAAGAGTAAAGATGCTTACACCGTACAAGGTAACTATGGATTTGCTTAAAGCTACAGGAAACGAAGATGTTATATTCATGCACTGTCTCCCATCGTTCCACGACTTTGAAACAAAAATGGCAAGAGAGCAATTGGAATTAGGTTATGACATACGAGAAGTGACAGATGATGTTTTCAGAAGCAGACATTCCGTGGTTTTTGATGAAGCTGAAAACAGGCTTCATACGATAAAGGCTGTCATAGTTGCCACAATAGCATAAGTAAATTAATATTAGAATTTCAGACATATTGTGAAGAACTTATACTTATATAAAAAGTAAAACCGATAATAC
>DNNV01000234.1:1279-4322 GCA_003497505.1 Clostridiales bacterium
GTATTATCGGTTTTACTTTTTGGAAATAACTAAAAATCTACAAAATGCAAGTAATTCGAAATAAGATGCATCAAGGGGGAATGTTATCTCATGAATCTTGATGCTACGATTTTGTCATAAAGAAATCAGATAATGCAAATCAAAACAACGCATTTTAAATAATGTTGGAAAATCAGATGCATCCTTTTGAAAGGTATACAAATAAAACTTGACATTGCAAACAGACATGGGTATAATATGCCTTATATATTTAAAATAATTACAGAATTAAATTTCAGGAGGACGTTAAAATGCAATTATCTAAAAAAATCATGCAAAAAACTGAAGAATTTGGAGCGCATAACTATCATCCCAAAGAGGTTGTGATAGACAGAGCTGAAGGAATCATAGTTACTAATCCTGAAGGGGAAGAGTTTTATGATATGCTGAGTGCGTATTCGGCATTGAATTTTGGTCACAGGCATCCTGAGCTGGTACAAGCTGCCAAGGACCAGCTGGATAAGGTCACACTTACATCGAGGGCATTTTACAACAGTGTGTTGGGAGAATGGATGGAAAAGTTGTGTGAGCTGACAGGCAAAAATATGGTGCTGCCTATGAATACAGGAGCGGAAGCAGTGGAAACTTCGCTTAAGGCGGCAAGAAGGTGGGGGAATTTTGTTAAGGGTGTTGAAGACGGAAAACAGGAGATAATTGTGTGCTCAAATAATTTTCATGGGAGAACCATAACGATTGTAACTATGAGCACAGATCCTGATGCAAGAAAGGGATATGGTCCGTTTACGCCTGGATTTAGAGTAATTGAGTATGGAAGCATAGAGAAATTGAGGGAATCTATCAATGAAAACACGGTTGCTTTCTTAGTCGAGCCTATTCAGGGAGAGGCAGGCATAATAGTTCCGAATGAAGGATTCTTAAAAGAAGCATTTAATTTATGCAAAGAAAAAAATGTATTGTTCATTGCGGACGAGGTTCAGACGGGATTTGCAAGAACGGGAAGGATGTTTGCCTGTGACCATGAGGGAATTGTTCCTGATATTTATGTATTGGGCAAGGCCTTAGGCGGTGGTATAATAGCTGTATCTGCAATTGCTGGCAATGATGATGTTCTTGGTGTATTTACTCCCGGCTCTCACGGTTCCACCTTTGGCGGAAATCCGTTAGGCGCTGCGGTCTCATTGAAGGCGATGGAAATTCTCGAAAGGGATAATTTTTCCAAGCAGGCAGAGGAAAAGGGTAAATATTTCATGGAGAAATTAAGAGAAATTGAAAATGACGACATTATTGAAGTAAGAGGAAAAGGGCTGTTAATAGGAGTTGAATTTAAAGTGAATGCCGCTCCTTATGTGGAAAGACTTATTTCCAACAGAATTCTTGCAAAAGAAACACATGAAAAAACAATAAGATTTGCTCCGCCTATAATAATAACATATGAACAGTTAGATGATGCCTGCAATAAAATAAAAAAGGCATTCACAAAATGAGAATAGGACATAAAAATAAGGCATCCAGAAGATGCCTTATTTTTTTATACTTCCTGCTCGCTCATGCCTTCAAAATTGAAAGAAGGTATTTCTTCCACATCAAATGAATTTGTCGATTCTCCGTTAAGATTCATCTTCATATTTCTGTGTGCGTTTGTAAGCATAAGTTTTATTCTGTTTATTTGATTGACTTCGCTTATCCCTGCGTCAAAATCAATGGGCACAATGTTCGACAAAGGATATGCGTCCTTAAGTTTTTTAATCATGCCTTTGCCCGTTATATGATTTGGCAGACAAGCAAAGGGCTGAAGGCACAATATGTTGTCAACGCCGGAGTCCAGAAGTTCAACCATTTCTCCTGTTAAGAACCATCCTTCACCGGACTGGTTTGCAAGTGATAGGAAGTTTTTCGCTTTTAATGCTATTTCCTTGATATTGGCAGGAGTCGTAAATCTTTTGGAATTTCTGAATGCATCAACACTTGGCTTTTTATAAAGTTCGATTACATTTACAGCCATACCATTTATAGCCTTACTTTTTCGAGATCCGGTCAGCAATTCATCGTATTTTATAACACCATTAAGCGAGCTGTAGGAGAAGAAATCCAGCAGGTCAGGAACAACAACTTCTGCGCCCTCTTCTTCCAGCAACGAAAATATATCGTTGTTTGCATTGGGGTGAAACTTAACAAGGATTTCACCTACAATACCAACTTTTGGTTTTCGTATATCTTCATTTAGCTCAAGGTTATCAAAATCAGATACTATATCTTTTATTGCCTGTTTGTACTTAAGAAAATTTCCTGATCCAACTACCTTGTGGCATTTTTCGACCCATCTGTCAAGGAGCTCATTTACAGAGCCATTCTTTTTCTCATAGGGCCTTGTTCTGTAGGTTGCACGCATCAGCGTATCTCCAATAACCAGGCCCATTATAAGCCTATTGATAAACGGAACAGTAAGCTTAAATCCCGGTTGCTTTTCAAGTCCGACCATATTAAATGATATAACGGGGATATTGCCGTATCCGGAGTCTTTAAGGGCTTTTCTGATGAATCCTATATAATTTGTGGCACGGCACCCGCCGCCTGTCTGTGATATCATCAATGATACGTTGTCCAGGTCATATTTTCCTGATTCCAATGCATTTATAAGTTGGCCGACAACAACAATAGAAGGGTAGCATGCATCGTTATTAACAACCTTAAGCCCAACGTCAACTGCCTGTTTATCAACAGCAGGCAGAACCACAGCATTATATCCTGACATTTTTGCCGCTGTCTCAATAAATTGAAAGTGTATTGGCGACATCTGAGGAATCAGTATTGTATGATTCTTTTTCATTTCTTTTGTAAAAACAGTGCGAGATGAATTATCTTCAATCGGTCTGTGTGAAACTCCTATTTTGTCCCGTTCTTCCATAGAAGCAAAAAGAGAGCGGATGCGGATTCTTATAGCTCCTAAATTTGTTATTTCATCTATTTTAATTACTGTATATATTTTATTATTTTTCTGCAATATTTCACTTACCTGATCTGTAGTCACGGCATCAAGGCCGCA
>DNNV01000357.1 GCA_003497505.1 Clostridiales bacterium
AAACCAATGTGTCCCATGGAACAGATACATTACTGACTCCTAAAAGAAATTTAACTATCGGAATAAATGCTGCCAATATAATTAAATCATTGGTTGCAACCTGAACAACCGTATAAGCTGGATTCCCTTTTGTCAATGTGCTCCATACAAAAACCATTGCTGTACAGGGTGCCGCTCCCAATAATACCGCACCGGCGAGATATTCTGTCGCAAGTTCAGGTGTAATAAGGTTTTTGAATACAATAAATAAGAAAAATGACACTATTACGTACATTGTAAAAGGCTTAATAATCCAATTTGTAATCCATGTAACATAGAGACCTTTAGGATTTTTGCCTACATTTTTAATGCTTTGAAAATCTACCTTCATCATCATAGGATAAATCATTACCCAAATTAATATTGCAGTCGGTATCGAAACATTAGAATATTCAAATTTTCCGAAAAATTCAGGGACCACTGGCATAAATCTACCTATAAGAACCCCTGTCGCCATACATAGCCCAACCCATAATGTTAAATATTTTTGAAAAAAACCTATTTCGTACTTATTCTCACTGCTCATAATATCCTCCTAACAACAATCTCCGTCACTATCACAGGAACATCCGCATGATTTTTTTTCTGCTTGCCTTTAGAACACTTTTATTACAATAGACTTCCCGCCTTTATTTTCGAAGCGAGTTCTTTTACCTTTTTCTCAATTTCTGCTATAACAACCTCAAACTCTTTATCACCTTTGTCTGTCGGATCATCTAATCCCCAGTCTTCTTCATACTTGCTGTCAACAAAAGGACATATGACATTACATCCCATTTTTATGGTTATATCAACTTCAGGAAGTTCTGTTATTAGCTTTGAATATTGAGTCTTTTCCATATCAATATTATAAATCTTTTTTATCATCCTTACTGCATCCTGATTAATTTGAGGTTTAGTTTCTGTTCCGGCTGAGTAGCTTTCAAATACATCTCCTGCAAAATGTTTACTTAATGCTTCAGCCATTTGGCTTCTACAAGAATTATGAACGCATATAAATGCTACCTTTGGCTTATTAGATGTTTTTATTTTATCTACATTACTTTCAACAACTGGTACTGTCATATATCTTCTCCTCTATATAAGTTTTGGAAGTGAACTTCTTCGTTCCATTAATATTGTGTTTCTCCAAATTCCAAACTTATCTCTCCCAATTTTTTCTCTATATCCAACTTCTCTAAAACCACATTTTTTAAATAAATTAATACTTGATAGATTATTTTGCATAATACTAGCTTGCAAAGTCCATATATCTTTTAATTCTGATTGTTCAATAAGATGCCTTAACAGTATCTGTCCAATACCTTTTCCTTTATAGTTATTATCAATGTATATACTAATTTCAGCCACTCCAGAATAAACACATCTACTAGAGACAGAAGTTAAAGCAGCCCATCCTATAAGTTTTTCATCATCAAACATTCCAAATCTACAAAAATTAAGATGTGATTTATCCCATTCTTCAAATGTTGGACATTCATTTTGAAAAGTAGCTAAATTTGTTTCTATACCTTGTTTATAAATAAAATTTACTCTATCATAATTTTCTTTCTCAAGCTCTTTAATTTCCATGCCTATGACTTGTATATTTTTACTACTCACTGTGCTCCTCCTTAATAGTATTTTATAAACGCATTTTACTCACAAGGTACATTTCCTTTTATCAACAGCATTCTCCACCTCCTGAACAATCACAACTAGGTTCATTGCCGGTAAGCCAACCCCAAATAACTGCAGCGGCACATCCTACTCCAGAATCAACTGAGATAGCTTTTGAAGGGCAATTTATCGCGCAAGCTCCGCACTCCATACATCGATTCTTATCTTTTACCTGCGCCTTTTTCCCATCTATACAAAATACTCCATGAGGACAAACATCTGTACATATCCCACAACCTACACATTTTTCAGCCGATAGAGTTAAAGTTACAACATTTTTAAGATATTTATTATTCATATTACGCTCCTTATAAAACTTACAATATTGCCACTAACAACAGCACACTTCCTACAACAGATGAAAGAGCAATTAACGGTACTGCTACCTTCATTTCCTTAATTACACCAGAAAAAGAAGTATAGGTCGACGAGCCTGTGAAATTCATTGCCAAAAAAGATGAAAGTGAAGGCAGTACCAGTAAATATCCTATGGCAAGAAGCCAATATCCATAAGTAAACCATCCCTTAAACAAAACAAATCCCACTGTCCAGCATAGACCCAGTAACCAGCCTTTCAGTGAAAATGCCCTTACTGGAATAAACGGAAGAAGCAAAGGCGTAACAACGGTTCCCATTAATACAGCACCAGCATAAACAATAAAATCGTCAACCCCAAAAGGTTTTGATGCAAATAAATTAATCAGAAACAATACACCAAAAACCATTAATGAAGTTTTTGCAGCCTGCATCAATTCCACAGGTGTTAGAACTAGCCTATCCCACATTGTAAAGTTAACAGTGCGCATTTCATGTGTAGTTGAGCCAGTAGCAATAAATTTCTTTATATCATTTGCTCGCACAGGACCATAAATAATTGAAAATCCAGATTGCCTTGTCACTTCATAAGCACTTACACCAGGTGCACCTAACTGCGGTAAGATCAAGGTTCTATGTGATACAATCTCGGACAATCCTGTCTTTAATATACTTCTAACTAATTCATCCGTTCCAAACGTACCTTTACCAGCTGCACACCAAACATTAATGCCCTTCGTATCGAGTATCAGAATCCAGCAATCAAGTCCCGAAAGTTCTTTTCTCAAAGTATCAAATGTCAATTTGTAATTTGAGCTGACAATCACGGGAGATATCTTATCAGGTTTTCCAACAGCATAAATCCTAGGATTTATTTTATAATCCATTCTGCCTATATTCCAACGCACTTTCCAAGCCCCAAGCGTGTCTTTAAATTGAAGCATTGTAGAAATCACCGGGACATTACCTTTCGAAGTACGAATTTCACCCGTAACCCATCTATCATCTTTTCCGTATTGTGTTATAGGCTCTCCGGCACAGCAACTATCAGCTGAGCAGCAACAGGATTTTTCTTTACTCATTTTCATCACACTCCTTACAGCAATTTGTGTTTTCTCTACAAATACAATCTTCCTTATCGGATGTGATATCACAAAAAAACTGCTTGGTTTTACTAATAGTATCCGCATCCAGCGAGTAATACGTCCATTTGCCTTCCTCCCTGCCTTTGACAAGCCCGCACTCACACAGAAGCTTCATATGATGGGACAACGTGGATTGGGACATTTCAAACTTCTCTAAAATCATACAGGCACAAAGTTCACCACAAGAGAGCATATCCACGATCATAGCCCTTTTAGGGTCGCCCAGCGCCTTAAATACTTTAGTATGTTCCAGATACTTTTCCATATTAACACCTCAAATCTATAAACTTCGATATGACTATTTTATGCGTCAAATCGAAAAATGTCAATATGATTGTTGGAAAATATTTACCTTGAATTATCTTAACTTACTATAGTCCATTCTATTACTTACTTTATCCAACACCCCACATAGTACTTTTAACCAATCTGATATCATGCAGTCCGTTGCGTTTACTGCTATTATGGCTACGGTATGAGAATATGTTCTTTCGTC
>DNNV01000254.1:0-827 GCA_003497505.1 Clostridiales bacterium
TGAGTCTCTCGGCATTCCTGTAGAAAAGGTACCCTCCGGAGGTGGAAGTGATGCCAACATATATAATCTTAACGGTATAAAAGCATTAAACATAGGTGTAGGCATAGACCTTGCACATACAATAGACGAGAGACTTAACATCTCCGATTTTGTAAATGCTTCAGAGGTAGTTTTGAAGCTGATGACTTCAACAGAAAAATAAGAAGTACATCTTTCACATATAAAAGGAGCCGGGAAGGAATATTATCCTAAGGCTCCTCTTTTAGTTATAAACAACCTTATTCCACTATTTTTCTTCCTTCAAGGCTTTCATCAGGGAAACTATTGCTAACAGCATTACGACTATAAACGGGAATGCCGCTGCTACAGATGCTGTCTGCAGTGCGTTTAGTCCGCCTGAAACAAGCAGCGCAGCCGCAAACAATGCCTGAACAATTCCCCAAAGGAACTGCTTTTTAGCCGATGGATTCAAGTCTCCTTCAGAACTCAACATACCCAGCACAAATGTAGCCGAGTTGGCAGATGTTATAAAGAATGTGCCCAACAGCAGCACTGCAATAAATGAAAGTACTTTTCCTAATGGATAATGGCTGAATACGAGGAACAATGCAGTTGACGGATTGCCTGCAGCCGCTGCTAAGCCATCAACTCCGATAGTTTCACTCAGGTTCAGTCCCATTGCTCCAAAAACAGAAAACCATATGATTGATACTATTGCAGGCGCAAATATTACACCGGCTATAAACTCTTTAATTGTTCTTCCTTTGGATATACGTGCTATAAATGTTCCTACAAATGGTGCCCATGCAATCCACCACGCCCAGTAG
>DNNV01000254.1:1002-4583 GCA_003497505.1 Clostridiales bacterium
AATCCACCACGCCCAGTAGAATATAGTCCAGCCGTTAGTCCAGCTGTTATCGCCAAAGGCTTCAACATGAAGGCTGTCTGCAATAAATGAGTTTATATACTGGCCCAGACCGTTAGTAAACACGTTGACTATTTTTAATGTTGGACCAAATACAAATGACAAGATTAAAATACCAAATGCAAGATATAAATTTATGTCACCCAGCAACTTTATTCCCTTATCAATACCACTTACCGCAGTCCATATGTAGAGAATTGTAATAACTGCTATTATTCCTAATTGAACCTGAGTAGTCTCCGGGAGATTGAACAGATAGTTGAGACCGCTGTTAATCTGCAGCGTACCGAGCCCCAGTGATGTGGCAACACCTGCAATAGTTGCAAATACAGCAAGAATATCTATTGTCTTTCCTATAGGTCCGCTTACCCTTTTTTCTCCGAACAACGGTATAAAAATACTGCTGATAAGACCGGGTTTATTTTTTCTGAACTGGAAATATGCCAATGCAAGACCTATAATTGCATAGTTCGCCCATGGATGGAATCCCCAGTGCATAAAGGATGCTTTCATTGCAAAGTTAATTGCCTGATTTGTTCCCGGCTCTATGCCCGGCGCAGGGCTCACAAAATGAGATATAGGTTCTGCAACTCCCCAGAATACCAGACCTATTCCCATTCCTGCTCCAAACAGCATTGCAAACCATGAGGTTGTACTGTATTCAGGCTCTGAATCATCCGGCCCCAACTTTATATTTCCATATTTACTAAAGGCTAATACTAACGAAAATAATACAAACACAAACATAGATATAAGGTATGCCCACCCAAAGTTATTGGTTAAAAAAGCCAACAGCTTATTGGCAAACTCGGCAAAATTTTTCTGTGCTACAATACCCCATATAACTATGGCCAATGATATAGCTAACGATACATAAAAAACGGTGTTATTGTTTTTTTGCTTTGTTTTATCCATATTATCTCTCCATTATATTTTGAGGAAAGGGCTTGCCCCTCTCCTATTTAGATTTTAACCTTGTAAACTTTCTGCTCTTTAATATCATCTGTCAATGCGTCCAGAGCCACACCAACACGATAATATCTGAGTTTCCACTGAGTTTCCAACGATGTGGAAGGGTCTCCCAGCGGATATGGGATTGATATGGTTGGAACTATTTTGTTTGAACCAACTGTTGTTGCAACCGGAATAAGGTTACACATTTGAACCACAGGTATACCTGCTCTTTCAATTTCTTTTACCATCGTTGCACCGCAACGCGTACAGGTACCTCAGGTCGATGTCATTATAACTCCGTCAACTTTATCTTCCTTCAGCTTTTCTATAATCTCCTTCGCCATTCTTGCAGCTTCAGCCTGAGTAGTTCCTGTACCTACAGTGCTGTAGAAATAATCATGAAGCTTGCCGAACTTTCCTTCTTTTAAATATACCTTCATTGCATCTATAGGCATAATTACATTAGGATCCGCATCTGCTGCTGCCGGATCAAATCCTGCGTGTATAGTCTTGTACACTCCTGATTCAAGTCGGTCAACATTTGATATATCGTATCTTCCCCATCTTGTAGCTGATGCAGACTGAATCCTGTCAGGATTATTAACAGGTACGATTCCGCCTGTAGTCACCATAGCGATATTTGCCTTTGACAAATCAGCTATAGGAGCAGCTACGGGCACTCTGTCAAGTGCAGGAATAGGAAGCTCTGTTTCAAACGGGATACCGTTTAATTTCTTAATAAGCATTTCAACACCACGCTGAGCTCCTGTCTTGCCTGATTCTAACCACACCTGTGCTCTTATGCCTCTTGGGAAGAATCCCTCTTCATCGGCTGAACCTGTTTTTTCGCCATTCAGTATTTTGTTTGCGAAAGCAGCCATAACCTTAACGTCATCTTTTAGCTTGGCAGCCGACTTTCCACCTCTGAATACATACATGTCTTTTTTGAACATTTCAACTCCGGGGTTTTCCTCGTTCATTGAAGTAATCACCGGAACATTGAATTTTTCTTTTACCGCCTTACAGATATTGCCGCATGCAACACCGTATCTTCCTGCCTGGAAAGCCGGACCTGCAACAAATATGTCAAATTCCTTGCCTTCAAGGAAGCCCAATATTTCTTTTATGGCCTCATCTGTATTACTTCCTATGTAGTTGTCCCCGCATATTATTGTATGAGTCACTTCGGCGTTAAGCATTGTGCTTAAAGCAAGTGCAGGACCTATAGCTCCTTCTCTGATTTCCGGTTTGTAGTCAGCAGTATCCTCTCCGCCAATTCCTGCGAAAAATTGATTTATATAATGAATTGCCTTTTTCATCTCTACCTCCTAAAATTCCTTCATAGTCTTGGTTGACCAGCCTGCTATCATGTCACCGCAGAACATTCCGTTGTTCTCCATTATTATAGAGCCGTCTTCTCTCACTGAAGGTCCCAATATTTCATCATAAGCCCACCCTCCTGACAAACCGTCTCTTGCCAGTGCCTGAAGTTCACCTATCACTCTGTCTGCCGGTGGAAGTTCAATAAGCTGAGAAACATTTCCTGTTGAAACCAATGCATTTGCTTTTACGTCAAGAGTTACAAGCGGCTGCGAAGCTCCATCTCTTCCTGTGCACTCGTTGCTTATTCCCACTGTTTTTACTCCAACGTCCTCCAACGCTGCCAGGCATAAAATATAGTCAGCATCAGGGTTTCCGTATCCTTCTTCAGTTACAATCGCTCCGTCTGCACCCAAGGACTTAGCCATTTGTGCAACAAATATAGCCGATCTCTTCTTCTGCTCAAGAGAAACATTCAGGTTTGACATAATAACTCCCAAGAAGTTAATACTTTTTCCATGTTCCTTGTAAAGCTCTTTTATTGTAGGGAAGTTCTGAAAATCATATGTGGACCATTTTGATGATGAAGGCATAAAGCTTCCTGAAATCAAAGCCCCGTCCAATACTTCATTAGGATTCATGAATGAAGGAACATATTTATTCATATCCCATCCATATACAAGGTCGTTGTATCCCAGTTCTTCCATCTGTGACTGGGGCTGCATAACCAGCACTACAGACGGAAGCTTGTTTACCTTCTCATCTCTCTTAATTACAGGGGCAAGCTCATAGGATTCTACTTCTTCAGGCTCCATATCCTTAACCGTTGCACCTAAATACTCTGCAAATTTGTGAGATGCCATTCTGATTGCAGTATTTTTCTTCTGCTGCTCAAATCTTTCGAATTCTTCATCAGTATCGGCAACTATACAAATATTGATAAGCTGTGAAAACAGTGTATATTTTGCACCGTCTCCTCCCATATCAATCAAACCATCGCCGAAGCTTCCGTAGTGCATTCCCACACCGAGTACGCTGCATCCCTTTAATGCGTGAACTCTTCCGCATCCTGCGCTTTCAAGCTCTCCCGTAACACCTGGGAATACGGCTCTTCCATCGGGTCTGATTCTTGGCTCAACAGCTTCTTTAACCGGTACTATTCGCGTATTTTCGCCTGGCTTGGCAATAACGATGTCCACATCCGTTATGTGCTCGTCTTCTTTGATGAATGCTATTAGATCGGAAGAGCG
>DNNV01000006.1 GCA_003497505.1 Clostridiales bacterium
AGAAATAAAAAGCAATGAGCCTTCAAGCATTATTTCAAAGAAAAATGCAATAATAAATAAAGTGGTTGCCAAGAGCGGTCAGCCTGTGGTAAAGGAAGGCGACGTGGTGTACGAAGGGCAGACATTAGTCATGGGAATGATAAAAAACAAGACCGAGGAATTCATGATGGTGCCATCGGAAGGAATTATTTATGGCAAGACATATTATAATTTTGAGCTACGGGAGGAAAAGGCTAAAAACATTGAGGTTGATTCCAAAAGGAGTAAAAATGTTTATTACTTGCAATTAAATGGCAGCAGTATTAAAATAATAGGTGACAAAGCGCCTTTTGAAAACTATAATTATAAAGAGAGAACAGTTAAAATTCCTATAGTTTCAAATTTATCCGATATTGCGGTTGTAAAGGGAACCTATTATGAACAGGTTGTAAAGGCTGTGGAAATAGATGAAGAAACAGCCAAAAACAAAATGAAAATAAGCATGTATGACGATTTATTAAAAATGTGCGGTGTGGATGCGAGAATATTGAAGTCATCGCTTAATTATGCTGAGGATGTAGACTACTACTACCTGAGAGCGCAAATAGAGGTTATTGAGGACATAGGAGAAAAGGTCAGATTGTATCCTGTTCAGGACAACAATGTGGAAGCAGAGCAATAGGGAGGATTAATGGAATTACACGAAGAAAATATTTTGATGGCAAATGAGGAAAATCTCGTAAAGCTGTTGGGAATACATGATAAAAACATCAAGATTATAAAGAGCTATTTTGATGTGAATATTTTAATACGCAGCGGAGTTATAAAGGTCACCGGTGATAAGCCGAAGACTGAAGCAGTTGTAAAGATACTAAAGGATATGATTAAGGTTGTTGATACAGAGGAAGAAATCAGTGACCAGAAAATAGTCTACATTATTGAATCCCATAAAAACAACCAAAATGTGGATTACAATGTAATTCTGAAGGATGCCATAGTGACCACCGCTTCGGGAAGAGTTATAAAGCCGAAAACAGTGGGGCAAAAAAGATATATGGACCTGATTAATTCAAAGGATGTCACATTCGGTATCGGCCCAGCCGGAACAGGAAAGACGTATCTTGCTGTGGCGGCTGCCGTCAATGCATTCCGTAAGAAAGAGGTTGAAAGGATTATACTTACGAGACCTGCGGTTGAAGCCGGCGAAAAATTAGGCTTTCTGCCGGGTGACCTGCAGGATAAGGTCGACCCTTATCTTAGGCCCCTCTATGATGCGTTGTTCGACATCATGGGACCTGAGAACTATTTGAGAAACGTGGAAAAGCAATTGATTGAGGTGGCGCCTCTTGCCTACATGAGAGGAAGGACGCTGGATTCTTCATTCATTATTCTTGACGAGGCCCAAAATACTACAAATGAACAGATGAAAATGTTTTTGACTCGTCTGGGTTACGGCTCAAAGGCGGTAATAACCGGAGATATCACGCAGATAGACCTTCCTGACGGCAAGAAATCAGGACTTAAAACTGTGACGAGAATATTAAAGGATGTGGAAGACATCGGATTTATGTATTTTCACACAACGGATGTTGTGAGACATAAATTGGTGCAGGACATTATAAAAGCTTACGAGAAATTTGAGGAGAAGAAAAATGATTGATGTTTTATTTGACGACAGGCAGGACATCATGGAAGTAACCGAAGACAACATGAAAGCAATAGAAGGTGCTATTGCCGCTGTTCTGAAGACTGAAGGAGCAGAGGGGGATTATGAGGTCAGCGCTTCCATGTTAACCAAAGCTAAAATAAAGGAGCTCAACAGAGACTACAGGAATGTGGACAGCGAAACAGATGTACTGTCGTTCCCCATGGATGACGACGATGAATTTGACGGTGTGATGATTCTTGGAGATATTGTTATTTCAACACAAAAAATAATTGAACAAGCTAATGATTTCGGTCATAGTCTTGAAAGAGAAATGATATACCTTACTGTTCACAGCATGCTGCATCTTTTGGGCTATGATCATATGATTGATTCAGAAAAAGAAGAGATGCGCCAGAGAGAAAAGGAAGTTATGAAAGAACTGCAAATATTCAAATAAGGATGAATTATGAAAAAATATTTGATTTTTCTTATAATCGCTGTAATGCTGTTCACTTCCTGCAGCAGCAAGACGTCTTTGCCTCAGGAACCTGCTGAAGAACCGAATATTTCAGACCCGGAAGAAACTGAGCTTCCAGAGGAGGAAGAGCCGGAGGACCCAAGGAAGGTTGTTTCACCTCTTGACGGTATGAAATATTATCCCGAGGAATTAGAAAGAAGGGTTGTTGCAGTGTCCCTGGATAACCACCCTGAAGCAAGGTGGCAATCGGGACTTAAGGATGCTGAAATCGTATATGAATTTCAGGTGGAATACCCTTACACAAGGTATCTGGCAATATTCCTTGCAAAGGAACCGAAGCTTGTGGGACCCGTGAGGAGCGCACGGCCGTACATAATATATTACGCCATGGAAAATGATGCAATTTTCGTCCATGTGGGAGGCAGCGAGGATGCCTTCTCGGAAATAAAAAGACTCCGTACAGCAGAGATTGACGGACTTTACTCAGGTGCAATGTGGAGATATTACGATACGGGAAAATATGCTCCCCACAATATGTATACAACGCTGAAATCAATCAGGGATGAAGCTGAAAAAAAAGGCTTCAGGGCGGAAAGCACCTTTGAAGCATACAGCTTCAATGAGAAAAGAACATTGCTTTCCGAGAAATATACTGTAACGAAGGCCAAAAATATCAATATTACATACAATAAAAGCAATACCACGGATTATACATATGATGAGGAAGAGAAGCTTTACCTGCGCAGCAAGGACGGTGAAAAACATGTTGACGAGCTTGACGGAATACAGCTTAAGGCTGAGAACATAATAGCTTTGGAGGCACCAAAAAGCGTTCTTGACAATGCAGGAAGGCTGTATCTTGCCTCTGTGGGAAAAGGAAAGGGAATATATTTCACTGAAGGTGAAGCCATTGAAATAAGCTGGGAAAAAAGAACTGAGAAAGACAGAACGAAGTTTTACTCAGGCAATGAAGAGCTTGTTTTAAATCCGGGAAATACATGGATACAGATTGTAGACGGATTGAGTGCAGTCACCTTCGAATAAGCATAGACAAGAAAGGGTGGTAATATAGTTATGGAAGATAAATTATTGATAAAAATAGCAATGGAAGCAAGAGAAAAATCATACAGCCCATATTCAAGGTTTAAAGTCGGCGCTGCGGTGTATACTAAAAGCGGAAAGGTTTTTACAGGCTGCAATATTGAATCCGCGTCCTACACTCCCACAATATGTGCGGAAAGGGTTGCGATTTCAAAATGCGTATCGGAAGGATATAGGGATATTGAAAAAATAGCTGTGGTGGGCAGCGATGTAAAGACATCCTTTCCTTGCGGAGTGTGCAGGCAGTTTGTAGTGGAATTCGGCAGGGATATCAAAGTAATTTGTGCAAAAAATATTGATTCATACGAAATTTATACAATAGATGAACTCCTCCCCAACAGCTTTGGACCGGAGGATTTAAAATAAGAGAGGATAAGCATGTTTAAATCAGGATTTGTAACGATAATAGGAAGACCAAATGTAGGTAAATCAACATTAATGAATTCAATGATAGGTGAAAAAATTTCAATAATGTCGGATAAACCCCAAACTACAAGAAATAAAATAAGAACAGTATACACGGACGATGAAGCTCAGATTGTGTTTTTAGACACACCGGGTATACATAAACCAAAAAGCCAGCTTGGTGAATTCATGAATTATGAAGTTGATACGGCATTGGAGGAAATGGACGTATTGATTATGCTGACCGATGAATACAACAAAATAGGCCCCGGAGACGAGTTTATAATTGAAAAAATAAAAGATATGAAGGTAAAAAAGATACTTGTTATAAATAAAATTGACAAGACAGATAAAGAGTCTGTGGTAAGAATGCTCAGTGAGTTTGGAAGCTACAATGTTTTTGATGACATTCTTCCTATGTCAGCATTAAACGGCGTAGGCGTAGATTCGCTGATTAAGCTCATAATTAAATATCTGAAGCCGGGACCAATGTATTTTCCGTCAGACTATATAACTGACAGGCCGGAAAGATTTGTTGTTTCAGAAATCATAAGAGAAAAGGCTCTCATGTACCTGCAGGAGGAAGTTCCTCACGGTATTGCGGTTGAAATTGAAGAAATGAAGGAGCGCAAGAACAGAAATCTGGTGGATATACGGGCAAATATTTTATGTGAGAAGAAGTCACATAAAAGTATCATCATAGGAAAGGACGGAAGAAAAATAAAAGGAATAGGCAAAAGTGCAAGAGAGGATATTGAAAGACTCTTAGGAAGCCAGGTCAATCTTCAGCTTTTCGTTAAAATATCTGAAAATTGGAGGGACAATAATTTTCTTCTCAGAACCTTAGGATATGATAAAAAATGATAGCAGACGAAATCCTTGTGGTTAAAGAAGTCAGCTACAAGGAAAATGATAAAATACTTCATGCATTGTCCAGGACGAGAGGAAAAATACAGCTTATCTCCAAGGGTGCAAAGAAAAGCAATTCACATCTCATAAATGTGTCCCAGCTTTTTGCATATTCAAAATGCTCTATGACGCTGTCGAGAGATATGTATATATTGACATCTGCAGACCTTATAGATAATTTTTTTAATCTGAAAAACAATATAGATGCATTTTTTTACGGAAATTATATATTGGAGCTAATAAGCTATGTGGCTCAGGAAAATGAATATGACAGCCGCATATTTGACATGACTGTTGCAATATTGAAGCATCTTTCATCTTCATCAAATTATTATGATAAATTGACGGCTGCATACGAAATAAAGCTTGCATCCATGCTTGGATACAAACCTGATTTCCTGCATTGCGTTTCCTGCGGGGCAGAAATTAACACAGATGCCAGATTTTCAATAGCAGAAGGCGGACTATACTGTTCCGGATGCGTAAATTATGGAAGTGGAATAAATGTAACACTTAATGAAATAATAACTATGGAGAGGATTTTAAAAACA
>DNNV01000122.1 GCA_003497505.1 Clostridiales bacterium
TGGACAGGCTTAAGAGAAATACCGAAAAAATTATAGAAATGACGAGATTTAACGAAGATATTCTGAAAAGTATTCCTGCAGGGATTATCACCACGGATAAGGACGGGCACCTTCTTTCTGTAAATGAAGCCGCAAAAAATCTGCTTCATGAAAACAGGAGAAAAAACCGTGATATTGATATAATGGAAACATTGCTGGAGCAGTTGAGTGAAACACTGAAATCCAACAGGGTAATAAATAACATTCTCACATTTAATGATATAGAGGGAAATACAATTTATCTCGATGTTACAACATCACTTCTGAAGGGAAACGAAAGCTCGAAAGACGGAGCTATATGCAGCTTCAATGATATAAGCGACAGGAAAAAATTTGAGAAAAATATGGATTTGCTTGACAGGCTGACATCCATAGGACAATTCGCGGCAGGCATTGCGCATGAAATAAGAAACCCCCTCACAGGAATGAAAACAAGCATACAGGTTTTAGAAAACAGAATGTATAAAAATTATGACAGTTCAAACGAAAGATTGTTTAGCGGCGTGATACAGGAAATTGACAGGATAAATAATCTCATAAGCGGCCTGCTTAATTTTGCCAAGCCCAGGGCATCCAAATTTGAAAAAACAAATCTTGAAGAGGTACTTGAAAATACCCTGACGCTGCTTGTAAATCATGCCGATGAAAATGACGTTGAAATAAAAGTGTCAGGATGTGAAAACGCAGAAGTGTGTGCAGACAAGGCACAAATGGAGCAGATTTTCTTAAATATAATTAAAAATTCAATCTCTGCAGTTGAGCGGAGCGGATTAGTAACAGTTTGTTTTAGCAATAGCTTAAGGGAAGACGGAATGTATGTTACAGCAGAGTTTTATGATAATGGATGCGGAATACAGCTTAAAGACATGCCCAAAATTTTCAATCCGTTTTTTACAACAAAAAGTCAGGGCACCGGATTGGGCCTGTCTGTTGTATATGAGCTTGTAAAAATTAATCACGGGAAAATAGATATTCAAAGCGTTGAAGGCGAAGGAACAAAGGTAAGAATAGATTTTCCTGCATACGGAGGTAAAGACTTTGAATAAAAGCATATTGATTGTAGATGATGAAGAAATTATAAGAATGTCACTTGGAGAGGGTCTGAAGGACATGGGCTACAGGGTAAGTACAGCAGCTAACGGAGCCGAAGCTGAGGATAAGGTGAGAAAAGATAAGCCTGTGGCTGTATTTCTTGATATGCGGCTGTCAGGAGAAAACGGACTTGATGTTCTTGAAAAAATCAAAAAAGCAGAAAATGAGGCGGAAGTCATCATAATGACGGCTTACGGTGAAACACAGTCAGCTGTAAGGGCCATAAAGATGGGAGCCTTTGATTATATAAACAAGCCATTTGACCTTCAGGAGATAGATTTAATAATAAAAAAGGCCATAAAAAATGCTGAAATGCAGAAAAAGCTTTATATTTATGAAAAGGAAAAGCAGTCTCTGAATTCAGAGCTTATGGGAGATCACCCTCTTATGAAGGCAGTAAAGAGGGATATAGATATATTGGCTAAAAATGACGAGGTTACAGCATTGATAAAGGGAGAATCGGGAACAGGGAAGGAAATTGTAGCAACGGCCATTCATGGCAACAGCATACGGAAAAACTCTCCTATGCTTAAAATAAACTGCGGTTCGATTCCCAAGCAGCTGTTGGAAAGCGAAATGTTCGGTTTTGAAAAGAATGCTTTTACTGGAGCAAATGAAAGAAAAAAAGGACTGATGGAGGTTGCTGACGGCGGAACAGTATTTTTGGATGAAATAGGTGAGATGCCGATTGAGCTGCAGCCAAAGCTGCTGAGATTTATCGAGGAAAGAAAATTCAAGAGAGTCGGAGGGCTTGAGGATATTGAGGTAGATATAAGAATAATAGCTGCCACCAATAAAAATCTTGAGGAAGCAATTCTAAAAAAGGAATTCAGGGAAGATTTATACTACAGGCTGAATGTGGTGCCCGTAGTATTGCCGCCGCTGAGAGAAAGAGGCGATGACATATTGATACTTACAGATAAGTTTCTTGAAGATTATAACCTTAAATTTCACAAGAAGATAAAGGGATTCACGAAAAATGCCAAGGATGTTCTTATGGGGTACACATGGCGAGGCAATGTGAGAGAGCTTAAAAACATCGTGGAAAGAATTGTATTACTCACGGAAGAGGAATATATAGATGTAGATGACCTGCCGTTTGAAATCAGACAGAATGAGTATGGTATAGGAAATGAGCATGTTGAAGAATTTACGGCAGTAACGGGTGTCATTGAAAAAGGATTTTCACTTGAAAAACAAATTGAAAAGATGGAAATATACTATATGACTCAGGCTCTGAAAAAATGTGGAAACAATTATTCAAAAGCATCTGAGATGCTGGGGATAACCAGATTCTCATTCAAAAGAAGAGTGGAAAAGTATTTTCAATAAATGTGTTAGCGAGCGGTTTGCAGCAAATGTGCGGAATCGCTCTTTATTTTGTGCGTATACGCACTTTTTTATTTTCTTACACTAATAAAAGGTTGGAAATCAGGCTGTTTAAACGATAAAGTGTTGGCATGTAAGTTGCAACGATAATTATAAATAAATATTGGAGGTTAATTATGTACAAGGTTGATTTAAACAGCGACTTGGGAGAAAGCTTCGGAAATTATAAACTGGGCATGGACGAGGATGTATTGAGGTACATATCGTCTGCGAACATTGCCTGCGGGTGGCATGCAGGCGACCCGCTGGTGATGGATAAGACGGTTGAAGCAGCTTATAAGGCAAATGTAAGCATAGGGAGCCATCCTGGATTTCCAGACTTAATGGGATTCGGAAGACGTGAAATTAATGTGACAAAAGAAGAGGCTAAGACATACGTAAAATATCAGATAGGCGCATTATGGGCATTTATGCAAAAAAGAGGCATTAAAATGCAGCATGTTAAACCTCACGGCGGACTTTACAACATGGCTGCCAAGGATCCGGTACTTGCAAAGGCAATAGCTGAAGCAATCTATGAGACCGACAAGGATTTGATTTTAATGGGACTTGCAAACAGCGAATTGACAAAAGCCGGTGTAGAAGCAGGGCTTAGGGTTGCAAATGAAGTTTTTGCTGACAGGGCATACAATCCTGATGGAACACTGGTTTCGCGAAAATTGGAAGGCTCTATGATACATGACAAAACACTGGCAATATCAAGGGTTATAAGAATGGTTAAGGAAAAAAAGGTGGAGGCTATTAACGGTGAAGATATAGACATAAATGCAGATTCAATCTGTGTACATGGAGATAATCCCATGGCGGTTGAATTTGTGAATACCATCAGGACAGCCCTTGAGTCAGAAGGAATTATAATAGCACCTATAAAAGATTTTTTGCTATAAAACTATAATAAAAAAATTAAAAGGAGAATGGTTATGGCAAGTAACGGAACTGAAAATAAAGAAGTTAAAAAGAGCACTAATAAAAATGAAATGTCAATTTTGATAGGAGCGGCGTTTTTGATGGCAACATCCGCCATAGGTCCCGGTTTTATGACGCAGACGGCTACGTTTACGCAGAGCCTCGGTGCAACGTTCGGATTTGTAATACTTGTTTCGGTAATTCTTTCTTATATAGCTCAAATTAATGTGTGGAGAGTAATAGCGGTATCCAAGCTTCGAGGACAGGACATAGCAAATAAAGTTTTGCCCGGACTCGGATATGTAATAGCATTTCTCGTAGCAATGGGAGGTCTGGCATTTAATATCGGAAATGTCGGAGGTGCAGCCTTGGGAATTAATGTGCTCTTTGGAATAGATGTTAAGATTGCCGCTGCAGTAGGCGGTGTAATAGGAATTGTAATTTTTGCGTCCAAGACAGTGGGAGCGGCGATGGACAGATTTACTAAAGTTTTGGGAGCAGTAATGCTTGTGCTGATAGCTTATGTCGCAATCGTATCTAATCCGCCGATGGGGCAGGCATTAAAAGAGACTGTGATGCCATCACAGTTTCCCGCTCTTGCAATACTGACACTGGTCGGCGGAACGGTCGGCGGATACATTACATTTTCCGGAGGACATAGATTGGTTGATGCAGGAATAACCGGTGAAGAGAATATAAGTCAGGTTAACAAATCAGCTGTTATGGGAATAGGAGTAGCTGCTGTTGTGCGAGTATTTTTGTTCTTAGCTACACTCGGAGTCGTATATGCGGGCAATGTTCTTGATGCGGGTAATCCACCGGCATCTACATTCCAGATAGCGGCAGGCACATTGGGATACAAAATATTTGGAATAGTATTTTGTGCCGCTGCGCTTACTTCTATTGTAGGAGCGGCATATACCTCGGTTTCATTCTTAAAGACCTTGTTTCCTTTTGTAAATAAAAATGAAAACAAGGTTATAATAGGCTTCATTGCAGTTTCAACCTTAATATTCATATTGGTCGGACAGCCTGCGAAGGTTTTGGTTATAGTAGGATCGCTTAACGGGCTGATTTTGCCAATAACATTGTCAACTATGCTGGTTGCCAGCAAAAAGGTAAACATTATTGGAAATTACAAGCACTCCAATATTCTGTTTATTCTAGGATGGATAGTTGTAATTATAACTGCAATATTGGGAGCGAGATCTCTTACAGGAATTGCGGCACTGTGGAAATAAGGAAAAGAGGTTGTTATGTACAAAAAAATAAAGTACTTGCCATTAGGTGACAAGGCCTTAGTCATGGAATTTGGCAATGAAATTTCAAAAGATATAAATGCTAAAATCCGAAATGTAATGAGACAGCTTTCAGAAGTTGAAATATTCGGAATTGAGGAGCTTCTTCCCACATACAGGTCAATAATGATTATGTATGAGCCTTTGAAAATTGAATATGAAAACCTAGTTTCAAAGCTTGAAATGCTCAGCGACACTAAAGCGGAAAATGGTGAGGAGGAAATAAGAATTGTTGAAATCCCTACCCTGTACGGAAATGAATACGGTCCTGACATAGAATATGTTGCTGATCATAACCATATTACTGTGGACGAAGTTATAAAAATCCACACAGGTACCGACTACCTCGTCTATATGCTTGGATTTACACCGGGTTTCACATATCTCGGAGGCATGAGTGAAAAAATTGCGACACCCAGACTTCCTTCACCGAGAACAGCTATTCCGGCAGGCTCGGTGGGAATAGCCGGTTCACAGACGGGGATGTATCCTTCTGAAACTCCGGGAGGCTGGCAGCTTATAGGCAGGACGCCTGTCAAGCTGTATGATCCGGAAAGTGAGCCTCCTGTACTGCTTAATGCAGGTGATTATGTCAGGTATGTTTCGGTAAATCAGCAGGAATATGACGAAATACAAAGGATGGTTAAGGAAGGCCGCTATGAGATAAAAATAATTATTACCGGAGGGAGTGAGCTTCGTGAGTAACATAAAGGTATTGAAAGCAGGATTTTTCACAACGGTCCAGGATACGGGACGCATAGGCTATCAAAAATTTGGAATGCCTGTTGCAGGAGTTATGGACAGCTTTTCATACAGAGTAGCAAACTGCCTTGTGGGAAATGATGAGAAGGAAGCGGTTCTCGAGGCTGCCTTTTTAGGGCCTGAGCTGGAATTCCAAGAAGGAATGGTTGTTGCCATAACAGGTGCGGATATGAGACCAAGGCTGAACGGAAAAGAAATTCCTATGTGGGAAAGCTTTAAGGCCGCAAAGGGTGATAAGCTGTCCCTCGGAGGAATTGTGAAGGGATTAAGAACATATATAGCCTTTGGCGGAGAAATATGTGTTGAAGAAGTGAATAACAGCAAATCTACATTTGTTAAGTCAGGAATAGGCGGATATAAAGGAAGGAAGCTCATGGATAATGATGCTCTTGCGATAAAAGTATCAGCGGCAGCAGTTCCGGGCAGGAGAATGGAACAGAAATATATTCCAGAATATAAGCCCCGAAATAAAATAAGGGCAGTCCTAGGTCCGCAGGACGATTATTTCACAGAAGAAGGGATAAATGCATTTTTCAGTCCTTACGGCTACAAGATAACAAAGGAAGCGGACAGAATGGGATACAGGCTTGAAGGAGAAGCAATTGCACACAAGGATAAGGCAGACATTATTTCCGACGGTGCGACCTTCGGAGCTGTGCAGGTTCCGGCCAACGGTCAGCCCATCATACTTATGGCGGACAGACAGACAACAGGAGGGTATACAAAAATTGCTGCCGTAATTTCAACAGATTTACCTGTTCTTGCACAGATGAGCCCAGGAAATGAAATTATATTTGAAAAGGTGACATTGCAGGAAGCTCACGTTATATATCGGGAGTACGAAAGAAAATTTGCAGAAATTAAAGCACAGATTTGTTCTTCTTATAAAAAATATGAATTCATAGGGCCCTCAAAAAAAATGAGACTAATTGTAAACGGTATTGAATATATGGCGGATGTCCAAAGAATTGAATAATAAGGGCGGGGCTTGCAAAAGCCCCGCGTCACTTTCTAGAGCCTGCTCAATAAAACCTTCCCAGAACCTCAACGGGTTTATCTGTTAAACTCTTTATTATGTCCACATATTTCTCCTCAGCAGTTATCAGACAGCTGCATGAGGGACCTCCTGATTTTGTCAAATCCACCGAGATGGTTTTTTCATAATTGATATCAAGAGAATTGTAGCTGCATAAATCCGCCAGCTCCGCGTTAATACCCCGTGAGCCCACGGGAAGCATCTCTGAGATATAATTACAAAGATATAATTTTTCGTAATCTTCAATATCCAGAATTTTATCCGGGTTGTTTATGACGTCATTACCTACAAGGGGCAGGCCTGCAAGAATGCATACATAATTTTTAAAGGTTTTTTTATACTTCAGTTTATCCTTGTTACACATGCCTATGCAAGTGATACCCATTGAAGTCTGAACAGTTTTAATATTCTCTTCCGTACTTCCGGTCAGGTGAACTTTTGTGGTCTTAAGTTTTGATAAAACATCTTTAAACCCCTCTATAAGCTGTCTTCCTGTGTTGTCCATTTCTACAGCCAGACCGTCGGCCAGTATAAAAGGTGTAAAACCCATGCACATGAGCTCTGCAAGAACAACTTTGCCCGTATGGTAAGCCGTGAGCTGCGGAGTAGCCTTTACCACATCGTGCTCTTTCAAGCCTATTCCTCCGCATGAGTCGCAGGCAATTCCAAGATATCTGTTTTCATCAAAATCTATAACTGTAAGGTCTCTCAGTTGCTTTATATTCATAAATGTCTCCTTGGGTAATTATAATTCATTTTACCATATATAAAGAAATTTTGCAGGAAAAGGGATGTTAAAAAATTTTAACAAATTTAATATCTCTCTGGGGATGGCATATTACATAAAAATTTAATATTCGATACTTTAATACAAAAAATAAAAAAATATTAAAATATGAAACTTTTTCGGAAAAAGTTACGTCTAATATATAAAAGGGAAAATTCCGAGGAAATTATGGATAAGATATTATTGCTCATATGCCTGATGGCGATTGTAGGGTCAACTCTGTATATGCTTTACAGCACTATAAGATACTATACAGACAAATTGTAACGAGGCGTAGTCCCCCCACAGTTTTTTACGCCTCGCAGCAGTTTGGATTATTAATTGTTAAGCAACCTTTATTTATGCCGGATGTGCGGAAATTCTAAAATACAATGTTATTGTGCATTGTATTTTTTTATGATATAATTTTAGAAAATTACCATATGAGGACAGGTGGTCAGAGTTGTCACATCAAGCCATATACAGAAAATTTCGTCCCAAGATATTTGATGACGTCCTTGGACAGGAGCATGTTACCAGGACATTGAAAAATCAGATATTGTCGGATAATATCGCCCATGCGTATCTGTTCAGCGGAATCAGAGGAACCGGAAAGACTTCAACCGCAAAAATATTCTCAAGAGCTGTAAACTGTATTAACAACCACGACGGAAATCCGTGCAACCAGTGCGAAATATGCAGAAGCATACTGGATGAAACGAACATGGATGTCATAGAGATGGATGCCGCTTCAAACAACGGAGTAGAGGATATAAGAGAGCTGAGAGATAAGGTAAAATTCCTTCCTGTAAAGAGCAGGTACAAGGTTTATATCATTGACGAGGTTCACATGCTTTCCAAAGGCGCCTTCAATGCGCTTCTCAAAACTCTTGAGGAGCCGCCGGAGCACTTGTTGTTTATACTTGCCACAACCGAGCCTCAGAAGATACCGGCTACAATATTGTCAAGATGCCAGAGATTTGATTTAAAAAGAATTAATTCAGGTGTAATTGTAGAGAGTATGAAAACTATATGCGATGAAATAGGCATAGGATACGAGGAAAAAGCCTT
>DNNV01000366.1 GCA_003497505.1 Clostridiales bacterium
GACGAGATAACGATAATGAGGGAGAAGAGGGGCCATGATAAAGATACTGAAAAGAACCGGAAGTTTTGTTGAATTTAATGCTGATAAGATATCAAATGCAATCATAAAGGCGATGAAGGAAACAAAGGAAGGTGTCGATGAGGACTTAGCAAAGGAAATAAGCCTTAAAATACAAAAGGAATTAGAAAGCAAGAACTTTGCTATAGCTGTTGAAGTTGTGCAGGATATGGTGGAAAATGCGCTTATGGACAGCAAGAGGAAAGATGTAGCTAAAAAATACATATTATACAGATACGAGAGAGATAAATCCAGAGATGCACGAAAGAGAAAGGATTACAAACTTTTGAGTGAGGAGTTTCTCAGCAGGTATAAGCACATTGGCTCTCCTATGAATCAGCTTGGTAATTTTGTGTATTACAGAACATATTCAAGATGGCTTCCAGAGGAAAGAAGAAGGGAATATTGGTGGGAAACTGTTAGCAGAGCGGTAGAATACAACTGCAGCCTTGTTCCTACCAAAAAAGAAGAAGCAGAGCAATTATACGATAATATATTTAATTTAAGGCAATTCTTATCAGGAAGAACCTTTTGGGTGGGAGGAACTCCTGTTTCATATAACTACCCGATGGCAAATTTCAACTGCGCCTTTGAAATAATAAACGACTATCATTCCTTCAGGGATTTATTTTATCTTCTGATGATAGGCTCTGGAGTGGGCGTGAGAATACTAAAGGATGATGTTGCGCAGCTTTCTAAAATAAGAGGAAACTTCAAAATAATTCACGAGGACTACACTCCTGTGGAAAAAGCAAGAAGAGAAGACAATACAGGTGTTGAATTCAACCATAACAACACGGTAAAAATAATCGTTGGAGACAGCAAGGAAGGCTGGGTTCAGGCACTGGATTATTTCTTCAGCTTTGTTAACAGCAGCGAATACAGAAATCTTACGACAGTAATAATAAACTACAACAACGTACGACCTAAGGGAGAGGTTCTGAAGACCTTTGGAGGAACTGCCAGCGGACACTCGAGTCTTAAAAACATGTTTACAAAAATAGACAGCGTTATTAAAAAACGCAGTACTATTGAGGGCAAGGAGCGCTTCAAGCTCAAGCCTATAGACTGTCTGGATATAGCGAATATCATAGGCGAGAATGTGGTTGTAGGCGGAGTGAGAAGAACAGCTGAGATAATGCTGATTGATTATGACGATACAGACTGCATAGAGGCTAAGAGCAAGCTTTATAAGAATATAGACGGGCAGTGGATAGTGGATAAGGATATAATCCACCGCTCAATGAGTAACAATTCCATTTACTACAAAAAGAAGCCCACGAGAGAGCAGCTGAGGTGGCAGCTTGATCAAATGCGCTATTCAGGAGAGCCGGGCTGGGTGAATGATGTTGCTGGAAGCAAGAGAAGACCAAATATGAACGGAGTTAATCCCTGTGGCGAAATTCTCCTAGATAATAAGGGCCTCTGCAATTTAACCACAATTAACGTGTTTGCATTTGTTGATGAGGACGGAAATATTGACGAAAAGGCATTGCTGAGGGCTCAGCGCCTGTCCGCAAGGGCTGCCTACAGGATGACCTGTGTGGAGCTTGAGCTTTCACAGTGGGACAGAGTGCAGCAAAGGGACAAAATAACAGGATGCTCACTGACAGGATGGCAGGATATGGTCAATGCTGCAAATCTCGACAGAGAACAGCAAGCGGAGCTTTTAAGAAAGCTAAGGGATGCAGCAAGAGACGAATCCGAGCGCTACGCAGGTGAAATAGGAGAAAGTGCTCCGATTCTAGTAACGACAATTAAGCCAGAAGGAACACTATCTCAGCTTCCGGGAGTATCAAGCGGAGTACACTATTCACATTCGCCGTACTTCGTAAGAAGAGTCAGAATAAACAGCCATGATCCGCTGGTTAAGGTGTGCGAGGAATTGGGATACAGGATATATCCGGAAGTTGGTCAGGAAATTAACACATGTACCACAAAGGTTATAGAGTTTCCTGAAAAGGCACCAAAGGGTAAAACAAAGTATGATGTAAATGCTATCGAACAGCTTGAAAATTATAAATTGTTTATGGAGAATTATGTGGACCATAACTGTTCCATAACCGTCCATGTAAGGGATAATGAATGGGAGCAGGTAGAGCAGTGGGTTTGGGACAACTGGGATGATGTTGTTGCACTTTCGTTCCTGTCTCTGGACGACAGCTTCTACCAGCTGATGCCATATGAATCTATTACAGAAGAAGAATACAACAAAATGAAAAATGAAATGAAGCCTTTTATTCCTTCGTTGCTCAGCAAGTACGAGAGACAGGAAGAAGAGCTTGATGTGGGAACAGACGGCTGTGAAACAGGAATCTGCCCAATAAGATAAGGATATATTAAAAGCAACGGTATAACCGTTGCTTTTTGCATGTCCTGAATCCGTTTCCAACTATGCAACCAAAGGGTCTAATACTTTGGTGAACGAGATTGCGTTCTGATTAAATTAAATCAGTGCTAATAGTAGAAGGAATAGTCCTTAATTAAGAAAGATTGAACAATAGCTTTTATATAGTCCATTGTTGCATCTTTTGCATTTTCATAACTTATGGTTTTTCGTATGACGCGTATGAGCATACCCTCGAATATTAAAAGTGTCATATCGTTCAGTCTGTCTGCATTGTGTTGCTCGATAAAGCCTTCTTTAACGCAGTCGGTTACGGTGGTCATTCCCCTCTCGTGTATATCTCCCTTTAAGAGCATTGTGGAAATTGTGTCGTGATGAATACCCAAATCCTCGGGATACAGTGAATAAAATTCAGCAACGTAATGTTCCATATGCTTAGACAAGTTAGGGAAGAAAATAGCGTTATAAATATCCGGTCTTAAATATGCAAATGCACAGAAACATTCCCATACCCTCAAAAATCTGTCCATGGCATTTTCTGCTCCCTTAAGATATATATTCAGCGACAGGGCATAATCCCTTATATTTTTCATTGCTCCGAAAAAAACAAGATGATCTAAATTTTCAAAGTAGTTGTAAATGGTTGCGCTGTTGTATCCGGCTCTTTTAGCCACATTTCTTATTGTTACATTTTCTATTCCTATTTCATTTATCAATTCATCTGCAGCATTGATAAAACAGTTCATTGTTTTCTTTTTATATGTTTCTCTCATTGTAATCCGCCAATTTTATATTTTGTATTGATGATACCATATTTTATTAACAATAGCAAAATAATAGATATGATAATTTTGAATATTTACTATAAAGTTTTTTAAAAAAATTTTATAATAAACCATAAAAATCGTTTGCAAAATAATCAAGATTATGATAGTATAAAAAATAACAATATTAATCATGATTATTCAAAATAATTTTGATTATGGTAGTAAAGAAAAATAAATACCAATATTAATACTAAATAATAAGGAGGAAGGAAAATGAGATTAGAAATTGGTAATTTCCTAATAAAGGATGTTATCTTTGGTGAGAAGACTATGTTTAATAATGGAGTTCTCACCATCAACAAGGAAG
>DNNV01000171.1 GCA_003497505.1 Clostridiales bacterium
AACCGCCGCAATATTCTTGTGACTATTACCGAGTCCGGGCGCATACGTGCAGAATCTGAATTGAGGAAAATGAAAAACAGCATGACGCAGGTATTTACAGATATGGGTGAAGAGGATACGGAAGAATTCATTCGGCTGACAAGTAAATTCTTCGAGCTTTTGCAAAAGCATTCGCCTCAGGAATAAAAGAGGCCTTAATTACTTATGCGGACATTGTTGTCCGCATAAATACAGGCCTATCGCTAATACAGTTAACTACAAACACAGGTTATATTAAACCCTATATGAATAATTGGAGGAATTAATTTATATGTTAAAAATTTTCAAATATCTCAAGCCTAAGGAATGGCTTATGGCAGGTATAAGCTTAATTTTCATTGCAGCGCAGGTCTGGCTTGACCTGAAGCTTCCTGACTACATGTCAAAAATAACCAGGCTGACACAGACACCCGGCAGTGCAATGGGCGACATCTGGCTAAACGGCGTCTATATGCTGCTGTGTGCGCTGGGAAGCCTTGTAGCCGCAATTACTGTCGGATTTTTTGCGGCAAAAATTGCAGCACAGTTCTCCCAGAGGCTTCGAAGTCTTTTATTTAATAAGGTTGAATCTTTTTCAATGGAAGAAATCAACCGTTTTTCTACATCAAGCCTGATTACACGTTCAACAAACGATATAACACAAGTTCAAATGCTGATTGTCATGGGGCTGCAATTAGTTATCAAAGCTCCAATCACGGCAATATGGGCAATCACCAAAATTGCGGATAAGGGCTTTGAATGGTCAGTGGTAACAGGTGCAGCCGTCCTGATTATGGTGCTGATGGTTACACTTCTAATGATATTCGTCATACCGAGATTTAAAAAAATGCAGACTCTTACAGATAATATAACTCGTGTAACAAGAGAAAATCTTACGGGGCTGCGCGTTGTTCGTGCCTACAACGCAGAGAGTTATCAGGAAGATAAATTTGAAACAGCAAATGAAGAGCTCACGAGCACCCAGATGTTTACCAACCGTGCCATGGCAATTATGATGCCGGTTATGAGCATGCTGATGAGCGGACTTTCCCTTGCCATTTATTGGGTTGGAGCATACTTGATTGACGCTGCAGGCGCAATAGATAAATTGACTGTGTTTTCGAATATGGTTGTATTTTCACAGTATGCAATGCAGGTTATTATGTCGTTCATGATGCTTGTAATGATATTCATTATGCTACCCCGCGCCAGTGTTTCGGCAAAACGTATTAACGAGGTTCTTGACACAGATCCGAATATTTTAGACGGTACTGAGACAGATGGCAAGCCAGGGATTGTGGGTCAGGTAGAATTCAGGTCGGTGAGCTTCAAATATCCAGATGCGGCGGAGCCTGTGCTTGAAAATATAAGTTTTACAGCAAAGCAAGGTGAAACTGTTGCGTTTATCGGCTCAACCGGAAGCGGAAAATCAACGCTTATCAATCTTGTACCCCGATTCTTTGACGCAACCGACGGTGAAATATTAATTGACGGTGTAAATGTAAAGGATTATAAAATGGAGGCTCTTTTCAATAAAATCGGTTATGTTCCGCAAAAAGCTGTTTTATTCAGAGGCACAATTAAATCTAATGTTGCCTACGGTGATAACGGCAGTGAGAAATATGGTGAAGATGAGGTAAGAAGAGCTGTGCATATTGCACAGGGTGCGGACTTTGTTGAAAAAATGGATGGCGAATACGAGGCATCCATCGCACAAAACGGAGCCAATATATCCGGGGGTCAGAAGCAACGTCTAGCCATTGCCCGTGCAGTATGCCGCAAGCCTGAGATATACGTCTTTGACGATTCCTTTTCAGCCCTTGACTACAAGACGGACCGTATTTTGCGCAGCGTGCTGAAAAAGGAAACATCAGGCGTAACCAGCCTGATTGTAGCACAGCGAATCGGTACAATCATGGATGCAGATCAGATTATCGTGCTTGATGAAGGTAAAATTGTAGGAAAAGGAACACATAAGGAATTGCTCCGGGAGTGTACAGTATATAGAGAAATTGCAATGTCTCAATTAAGCGAGGAGGAATTGGCATCATGAGTGAGAATAATACAAGATCACATAACAGAGGCCCTATGGGCAGAATGGGCGGCAATCACGGTATGGGAGGCGGCGAAAAAGCAAAGGATTTTAAAGGAACATGGGGTAAACTGATACGCTACTGTAAAATCTATATGCCCGTTATATTGACGGCCCTAGTCATTGCAGCCATCGGTACAATGCTTCAAATTGTCGGACCGGATAAATTGAAAGACATGACGAACGAAATTACAAAGGGTCTACCCTCGCTGATAAACGGAGTCCCTGTGTCCGGCGCAATAGATTTTAATGCCGTATTCAATATCGGTATGCTGCTGGTTTTCTTCTATGGAGCATCGGGAATCTTCAGCTTTGCCGAGAATTTTATAATGGCCACGGTGACAGCTAAAATAGCTAAACGCATGCGCACCGATATCTCAAGAAAAATCAATAATCTACCTCTCAAATATTTCGATAAAACAAGCTACGGCGATGTTATCAGTCGTGTAACCAATGATGTTGATACCATCGGGCAGACGTTGAATCAGAGTCTTGATAATTTGGTAAGGTCCATTACCATGTTTGTGGGTTCGCTGGTCATGATGTTCTACAACAGCTGGATTCTGGCACTTGTTGCCATCGGGTCAACACTTGTGGGATTTGCTCTAATGATGATAATCATGTCAAAGTCTCAGAAATATTTTAAGACACAGCAGCAGGGACTTGGAGATATTAACGGCCACATCGAGGAAATTTACTCGGGACACAATGTTGTCAAGGCATACAACGGCGGAGGAAATGCGAAAAAAACTTTTGAAGAAATCAATGTCTCGCTGTATGACAGCGGCTGGAAATCTCAATTTATGTCCGGACTTATGATGCCCATTATGAATTTCATCGGAAATTTCGGCTATGTTGCTGTAAGTGTGGTCGGTGCGGCACTGGCAATGAAAGGCACAATTTCCTTCGGAGTAATTGTTGCATTTATGATGTACATTCGTCTATTTACTCAGCCACTATCACAGCTGGCCCAATCCATGCAGCAGCTTCAGAGAACAGCAGCGGCAAGTGAGCGCGTCTTTGAATTTTTAGATGAAGAAGAATTGGCGGACGAAAGTCAGAAGCTTGAAAAATTAGAAAATATTAATGGCGATGTTGAGTTTAAAAATGTTAAATTTGGCTATGAGAAGGATAAAACCATTATCAATAATTTTTCCGCAAAGGTAAAAGCCGGGCAAAAAGTTGCCATCGTTGGGCCTACAGGCGAGATCGGAAGAGCG
>DNNV01000172.1 GCA_003497505.1 Clostridiales bacterium
TTTAATATATTAGGGGACAGTTTAAGAGATGCGCTTGACCCAAAATTAAAGTTGTAGGAGGTTAGTTTTGAGTGATTTACTGAGTATAAGAAATCTTGATATTGAATTGACTACAAAGAGCAGCACTAAGAAATTAGTTGACAATGTAAGCTTTAATGTAGGCAAAAAACAAAGCTACGGGATTGTGGGAGAATCCGGCTGCGGCAAGAGTATAACTGCTCTTTCAATTATGCAGCTCTTATCATATCCATTGAAAACAAGCAATGGAAAGATATTATTCCAATCAGAAACTGAAAACATAGATTTATTAAAGCTTAAAAATAATGAAATCAGAAAATTAAGAGGGAAAGAAATATCAATGATATTTCAAGAACCAATGACAGCATTGGACCCAATCTTTACTATAGAGCAGCAGATAATTGAAACATTAAAATTTCATACAGATTTAAACAAAGCACAAATGAGAGATATGTCATTAAACATGCTTAGAAAGGTAGGTATACCAAGAGCAGAAGAAATATTGAAGGAGTATCCCCACCAATTGTCGGGTGGCATGCTGCAACGTATTATGATAGCCATAGCATTAATATGCAAACCGAAATTATTGATTGCAGATGAACCTACAACAGCGTTGGACGTGACCATTCAAGCTCAGATATTGGACTTAATGAATGAATTAAAAGAATCATATGACACATCAATTATAATGATTACCCATGATTTGGGAGTGATTGCCGAAACATGCGAAAAGGTAGCTGTATTTTATGCCGGACAAATAGTGGAAGAAACAGATGTTGTAAGTTTATTTCACAACACCGCACATCCATATTCTGCAGGACTACTAAAAGCAGTAACATCTCTTGGAGATAAAACTAAAAATCTTTATACTATACCGGGCATGGTTCCTGCGGGCGGTTATGTTCCCATAGGGTGCAGATTTGAAGAAAGATGCGATAAAGCAATGGAAATATGCAGAAAAAGAGCTCCTGAATTAATAGAAATAGAAAATGGACATAAATGCAGATGCTGGCTATACGGTGAAAGTGGTGAGAGCAATGAGTAAAGAATTGTTGAATGTTGAAAATTTGAAAACATATTTCCCTGTTAAATCCGGTGTTTTTAAACAAACAAAAGAGTTTGTGCATGCAGTGGATGATATAAGTTTTAAAGTAAATGAACAAGAAACATTCGCCCTTGTGGGTGAATCAGGCTGCGGAAAGTCAACAACAGGCAGAAGCATACTTAGAATAATTGAGCCAACATCAGGTAATGTAACTTTTAACGACAGAGATATACTAAAGCTTTCTAAGGAAGAAATGAGAAAGAGCAGAAAGGATATGCAGCTGATTTTTCAAAATCCTTACAGCTCATTAAATCCCAGAATGACAGTAAAAAAGCTGTTAGAAGAACCGCTTAAAACACATTTTACAATGACCCAGAATGAATTAGACGAACAAGTATTATGGGTTATGGAAAAGGTGGGATTGTCTAAGGAACAGCTTGAGAGATATCCGCATCAGTTCAGCGGGGGGCAAAGACAGAGAATAAGCATAGCAAGAGCAATTATAAGCAAACCAAAATTTGTAGTGGCAGATGAGCCCGTATCAGCTCTTGATGTATCAATACAATCCCAAATATTAAATTTGCTGATTGAGCTGCAGAAAGATTTGAAATTAACATATATATTTATTTCTCATGATTTAAATGTAGTAAGACATATAAGCAACTCAGTTGCGGTTATGTACTTAGGACGCATAGTGGAAACCGGAAAAACGGAAGAAATATTTGAAAATCCAATGCACCCGTATACGCAGGCATTGTTATCGGCAGTACCTTCAAAGGATCCGCTTCAGAAGAAGAAAAGGATAATACTTCAAGGAGACGTTCCAAGTCCTGTTAATCCTCCAAAAGGATGCCCCTTATATGCAAGATGCGATAAAGCCATGGACATATGCAAAGAAAACAGACCGATTCTAAAAACCATACTTGGTACCCACCAAACAGCGTGCCATTTATAACAAAAAAACGAGGCAAATATGAAAGAGATAAAGACGTTACAAACAGAAAACAGAAATCTGTCAACCATAAATATAGACAGTGTTTCAACTGTAGAAATGCTTCAAATGATAAATAATGAAGATAAGAAGGTAGCATTAGCAGTAGAAAAAGAAATTGAAAATATTTCAAAAGCAGTCGATATAATAGTAGAAAAATTACATAACGGCGGAAGGTTAATTTATATAGGTGCCGGTACCAGCGGCAGAATAGCAATATTAGATGCTTCCGAATGCCCTCCCACCTATGGTACGGATCCTGATTTAGTTCAGGCATTCATCGCAGGAGGCGACAAAGCAATAGTCAGATCTATAGAAGGCGCTGAGGACGATTCAGAACTTGGAGCAAATGAATTAAAAGATATAAATTTTAATTTTAAAGATGTATTAATTGGAATAGCCGCAAGCGGCAGAACCCCATACGTGTTAGGAGCTGTTGATTACGCCATGAGCGTAGGTGCAGTCACTATAGGTATAAGCAATAATCCTGATTCTATCCTTGATAAATCCTGTGATATCTCAATATGCCCTGTAACGGGTCCGGAAGCAGTTACAGGTTCTACCCGAATGAAAGCTGGTACTTCACAGAAATTAGTGCTTAATATGATTTCAACAGGGGTAATGATCAAATACGGGAAAGTATATGAAAACTTAATGGTAGATGTAAAAGCTTCCAATGATAAATTATATGAAAGAAGTAAAAACATTGTAGTGGAGGCTACAGGAATATCTGTATCTGAAGCAGAAGAAGTGCTGAAAGAAACAAATTATAATTGTAAATTAGCAATATTTATGATAATTTCAAAATTAAATATCGACGTAGCAAAAAGAATTTTAGATGAAAACAAAGGCTATATAAGAGAAGCACTTAAAAACATCGGGGTCTGACCCCAACTTACTAATTTACAGAGGAGGTTTATATGTCTATACAATCCGGTGGATTGACTATGATAAAAAATGCACTGAATGATTTACCTGAATCAGAAATGAAAACAGCAAATTATATACTTAAATATCCCAATAAGGTTGTTTCGATGACTGCATCTGAACTTGGAGAAGCGAGCGAAACGAGCAGTTCAGCCGTTATCAGATTATGCAAATCTCTTAATTTAAGCGGTTATCAAGAACTGAAAATGAGTATCGTGGGAGACTTGAATTCCTTGTATGATGCCTCATATTCAGATATAAGAAAGAATGACACAATAAAATCATTAATACAAAGCTTAAGAAATAATGCGGTAAAATCCATAGATGAAACAATGCAGTTATTAAATGAAGAAACTTTAGCAAACTGTGTTAAATTAATAGATGATGCCGATACAATTATTTTTTACGGAATGGGAGCATCATTTATAGCAGCAAAGGATGCACAGCAAAAATTTATACGTATTAATAAAAACTGTCACGCTATCGAGGATACTCATTTGAATGCAACAATGATAGCAAATTTAAAACAAAATGACTTGGTAATAGGCATATCTTCATCGGGAGAAACAAAAGAAACAGTAAAACTGATTGATATAGCAAACAGTAGAGGTATAAATACCATAGGAATTACAAGATATGGGAAAACGTCATTAGGTAAAATAACAAAGTATAATCTTTATACTCCATCAAGCATCGAAACACCATTTAGAAGTTCCGCTACATCTTCGCGGATGTCACAGCTTTACATTATAGATGTTTTGTTTATGAGCTATGCAACATCCAAATATGACAGCATCATAAGATGTCTTGAAAATACAGTTAATGCAGTAAATGATTTTAAATAAACGGAGAACGTTATGAAAACAACTACATTAATCAAAAACATTAGAATAATAACCCCTTTTGAAGTTCTGCACAACTATGGGGTTATAATAGGTGATGGAAGAATTAAGGCAATAGAATCAGAACAATCCATAAATGTAAAATCTATAGAAAAAGTTATTGATGGTAAAGGTCAATATTTATCTCCTGGTTTTATTGATATTCACAATCACGGCAACTCGGGATATGACTTCATGGATGCTACAGAAGAAGCAATAGATAAAATAGGACAATACCATTTGAAGAACGGTGTTACATCCTACTTAGGGACGATTATTACCCAGTCCTATGAAAATATGCTTAGGGCTGCGAAAAATATAGCTGATTATAAAAATAAAAACAATTCAGCTTCAAT
>DNNV01000112.1 GCA_003497505.1 Clostridiales bacterium
TACTTTCTTCATGACTTTTGTTCTTTATATTTATCATTTTATAAATTTTCTTTATTTTAATCTTATAATAATACCAAATATATTGAATCTTATGCTGTATTCATCAGCATGGAAGGGAGCATACGTGTACGGCTCTTCCGGATTTGGAGATTTCAAATCATTATACAGGGGAATTATGCTTTCGGCTGCGACATTTCTTATAATTCCCGTAATGCTGCTGAGCTGTGCTATTTATCTGATTCTTTTCAAGGGCAGATTTATAATGGATATGACTGTTTTCATACTTGCAAACATCGCGGTGCTTCCAGTCATGGGAAGATTGAGCCTGAAGTCTCTCCCATTTTCAATGGCCTTGGATGATTCTAATCAAAACAAGAACTTTGATGCATTTTTTGCTTCATTGGGTATTGTTACCTGTACAGCTGCGATACATGGAGTCTCACATATTGTACCAATTGGTATATACATCTGTGCCGCGTTAATGATAATAAGTATACCGCTGAGTTGGAGATTTGTCGTACCGGAAAAAATAAAAGGAATATAATTGCTTGTTTATTATCTGCATATTTTGGTATACAATAATAATCAGAATTTTATTGAACGGAGAGTTATATGATTAATGACGGTAAAAAACAGATATCTATTGTTAAGATAATTGTTTTCACGGGAATAGTGCTTTTGGCCGTATTAAATTTCGGCAAAATAATTAATATGTCATGGAAAATATACAATGTTTTGTCACCACTTATTTTAGGTGCGATAATGGCATTTGTGCTGAATATTTTGGTTGACACTTATGAGAAAATATATTTTCCGAAGAGTAAGAATAAAGCAATAGTTAAGTCCCGGAGGGGAGCTTGTATATTTTTATCCATATTGACCATTGTATTAGCGGTAGTATTTTTTCTTAATATTATAATACCACAGGTTGCCAAGTTTATATCTCTGCTGATAAAGGGGTTCCCTGCAGTATATGACAGGGTCGTTGAATGGGCTTTGGAGCATGTGGATGATGTTCCTCTGCTTCAGCAAAGGCTTAAGGAGCTCAATATGAACGGAGAGGAAGTTCTGAAAAGAGGTCTGGCAATTGCGGGCAACTGGACATTCGGAACGGTTTCGCTCATAGGCTCTGCATTTGGTACAATATTCAAAATAATTGTTGCTTTGACTTTCAGTATGTACATATTGGCGGACAAGGAAAATCTGAAAAGAAAGTTTGATAAGCTATTCAGGGCATACGTGAAGAAGGAAAAAATAAAAAAACTGTATGAGGTACTTAGAGTTGCTGATGAATCATTTTCAAGCTACATTGTTGGGCAGTGTAAGGAAGCTGTAATACTTGGAATACTTTGCACAATGGGAATGGTTGTATTGGGTTTCCCATATGCAAGGGTAATAGGACCTGTAATCGGACTCACGGCGCTTATTCCAATGGTGGGAGCATATATAGGAGCAGCACTTGGTTTTGTTTTGATAGTTACGGTTGATTCGTTTCAGGCTGTTCTGTTTCTGGCATTCATTGTTGTACTACAGCAGGTTGAGGGTAATCTTATTTATCCAAAGGTTGTGGGTGAGAGCATAGGACTTCCGGGAATATGGGTTTTTGCCGCTGTAATAGCAGGCGGCGGACTGATGGGAATACCGGGTATACTGTTTGGAGTACCTATAGCAGCAACTATTTATAAGCTGCTAAGCAAAAAAGTTAATAAAAAACTAAACTCAAAATAGCTAGGGTAACTTTATGCCGAAGGAGGCATCATGGAAGAAAAAAAGAAATTAGAAACGATAGATGAATACATTGCGGAATATCCGGCAGAATTACAGGTAAAAATGCAGGAACTAAGGGAATTTATAAAGAAATGTGCCCCGGAGGCTACGGAAAGAATCAGCTGGGGTATGCCAACATTTTATATTCAGGGTAATTTAGTTCATTTTGCAATGAACAAGGGATATATAGGACTGTATCCCGGCGAATCGGGAGTTTCGGTGTTCATAGATGATTTAGCTGATTACACAACCACAAAGGGGTCAATTCATCTGCCGCTGAATAAGTCCATGCCCTATGATTTGATTAAGAGAATTGTGGAATACAGGGTAGATGAAAATAAGAAAATTGCCCAGGAAAGACTGGAAAAAAAGAAAAATAAGAAAAAGTAATGTATGCTATAACCCCACTTTTCAAAAAATATTTTGAAAAGTGGGGTTATTATAATATTTCAAAAATGAAAATATGACTTTACTTACTCTAATATACAGAAAGGGAGGTACGGATGCAATGTTTGGAGCGAAAAGTATTGACAAGGATAAATACATATCATTGATAGCTGAAAATAAAGAAATGATGTACAGGATTGCATTTGGTTATCTTCATGATGAAACTAAGGCTTTGGATGCTGTTGATGAGGCTTCGTATCTGGGATATGTTAATTTAAGCTCCTTAAGGGAGCCTCAATATCTCAAGACATGGATTGTACGAATACTTATTAATGAGTGTCACAAAATTTTAAGGAAGAGCAAGAGAGAGTTTTATGTTGATGAAATTCCTGAAAACAGCAGGGACTTTGGTGAAGATACGGTACATTTGAAGCTGGCGTTAAACAATCTGCCCGAGGAATTGAAAAGGATAGTAATTCTAAGATATTTCGGTGGTTACACTATATGTGAAACAGCAAGGATTCTGGAAATTCCGGAAGGAACTGTATCCACCAGAACCAGAAAGGCCTTGGAAATACTCAGGGTAGAATTTTCAGATTAGGAGGGAGTATGTCATGTCAGATAACAACGAAAAATTCAATAAATTAATAAATGAATCTTTTAAATATCCTGAGAAGCTGTCCGGTACAGAGGACAGACTGAGGATGCGTATAAATAAACATAGGAGTAAGAAAAGAAGTTTTGTTGCTTCAATATCTGCTCTTGCAGCATCGCTGATGTTTGTTTTACTTGTGAACACAAGCACAGTCTTTGCAAATGTGGTTGCGGAAATGCCTGTCATAGGTCAACTTGCCGAATTTGTAAAATTAAATAAAAGCCTCAGCAAGGCAATTGAGAATGATTATGTGCAGAAGGCTAATCTGATTGCATGGGATGGAGATAAAAGCCTTTTTTTACCCTATGTTATTGCGGATGAAAAAAATTTAGTGTTGTTTTTACGTTTACCTGATGGATATAAGCTCGAGGACGGAGATTGGATTAATATATTCATAGACAATATGGCAGACGGAAAAACCGGAGAAAAAATAGAAGGTTACAGCTATTCATCCAGTGGAATATCTGCAGATACCATAAAGGATAATAGCTTTGCAATTATTCAATGCTACTTTGCTGATGGAAATCTTCCGAAATCCCTGGACATCGAGTTAGAAATGAACCATGAGAGCAGAACATCGGAACATAAAGAAGAGACATCCATATATGATGAATATGAACCCGAAATGCATTTGGAAAAAATGGGGATATTCAAGTTCAACTTGGATTTGGACGATTTTGCGGAACCTATTATTTATGAAATAAATGAGAAGCACACCGTAATGGGACAGCAAATTGTTGTGGACAATATCAAGGTGTATCCTGCCGGAACTGAAGTGAATTTTCTATTTTCCGATGACAATACGGCTTGGATTAAAGGAATTGACGCGGAGGTGCTTCTTGAGAACGGTTCAGTTTACAAAGGAAATGGTAATGGAATCAGTGCAATGCACTATGCCGAAAATAAAGGTATGAGTGTCTTCATTGAATCAAACTACTTTGACAAATCCGAAAAACAAAAGCAACAAAAGCTTGTAATCAAAGCGGTACGTGTGTTGAACAAGGACGAGGAATACATCACCGTGGATGTTGACAACAAAACCATTGAACCAAAGGTCAAAGGGATGGAATTAAAGCAGGTAATCAGTAAATCGGGAAGCGCAACCTTGGTGTTTTTTACAGAAACTGAAAAGGGCGACAGTTTCGGAATGTTCGACTTTAAATACAGAGACACGGAAGGGAATGAATATGAGCTCAAATCAGAAGGAACCTCACCGGGAAATAACGGCATGGAAACAATGATTACGATAAAGCCTCCTGCGGACGGGAAGGTTATATTGAAAAGGGCACTGACTCCGAGAATATATCCGAATAAACCTATAACTATTGATATTCCAATGCCTAAATAAAAAATGTTATAATATTTGAAAAAGGTTTCGGTTACACAGTCAATTGGAACCTTTTTCTAATTAATCCGTCTTATAGACATAATACTAATTTTCGCATATAATTAAATTATAAGAGAGCTCTCAGAAGTGCTGGAGGAATAATGCTGTTTGACGTAAATGAGGACAGCGATGACGAAACAAGTATTGTGTCAATGATATACTATATTATTTCGGGGAAGGAGTGAAGACAATATGTACTTTTACGTAATTTATATAATCATTTTGATTTCTTCTTATGTTGCATTAATATACAAACATGAAAGAAACGAGAAGACCAGAAGGAATAAAGAGATTTTGTCCATAGGAAAAAACAGAACGATTTCAGTAATTGGTATCATATTCATTGCTTTAATCTTGTTTTATTTAGCTGTAATTGCTTTCAGAGCAAGAGATGTGTTCAGAAGCTTCAACAGTTATTTTACCAGTATTTTTCAACTGCTTAATATCAAATATATCGAAATGCTGATGGATTATTTTACTGATGAAGTGAAGGTGGCTCATCTATTTAAAATGTCAAGCTACAGAAATCTTCTTTTTAAAGGCTACATACAAATTCCTATGCTGCTTATTATTTTTGCACAAATGAGTTATCGAGAAAGCAGAGAAAATATAATTTATGAAGATGGAATGATGCTGGAAGGAAGACTGTGGGAATGGCAGGAGCTGGCAGGCTTTAAATGGAGCGAAAAAAATAACTGTAAGCTGATTTTTTCATATGAATCAAAGCTGCTTTTGACAAAACTACACATTAAAGTCAAGGTAAAGCAGGAGGACAAGGAAAAGATAAATGAAATTTTATCACAGTACCTTACAATAGAGGAGCAAATAAAATAGGACGGATTACATTGAGATCCGCCATATTTCATTATTCTTTCATGTTATTCATTCTCATACATAAGCTCATATTCATTGCTCGAAACATCCCTGTAAATACGCTCAATTTCCGGTTCCATAAGAGCTTTGACATCCTCTGCATATGTGAGTCGTACACATATACCACAGCTTGAACTGAGCTTTCTCGGCACGGGCTGCAGCAGGCAGGGGATTTTCATCTTCTGCATTTTGCTGTCAAATTTAATAGCTCCCGACTGAGTGTGAAAAACTACTGTGTATTTCATTTTGTTCCTCTCACAACAAATGTATCGTCTTCTTCTTTAATTTCAACGTTGAATCCGTTGCTTGAAAGATATTTTTTCACATTGGTTTTAGAAGTATTGTTATCTGTTAAAACTTCGATTTTATCGGCTGCAGGATTGCTATCCAGTGCCTTTTTCGTCATCAGTACCGGTTGTGGGCAAGATGTTCCACATGTATCTATTCTCATTGTTCCACCTCTTAACTGTTTTTTCTGATTAAATCAGAGTTAGCAACTGAAAGCACCGCTAAAAATGCAAAGCATATTATTACGGCAGCCTGTCCGTTTGCTGTAGGACCTTTTGCGCTTGAAGCAAGTGCGAAGTTGTGAGCCAGCGCCGCGCCTACTATCATTCCGAACACTGTTACGGCTGAATCTGAGTTGCCTTCTCCCGAAAGTATAAGCTGTCTCAATGGGCAGCCTCCTAAAAGCACGGAGCCCCATCCAACCAATGCCATTCCTAAGAAGTTCCAGAGACCGTCAGTATGTGCAACAGGCTGAGCTTCAAAACCGAGTTTAAAGTTGCTCAACGCTACATTTCCTATTGCGGTAACCACTATGATTGTAACAAAGCCAAGCAGAAGGTAATTTTGCTTGAACATTATCTGATCTCTCATGCCTCCGACCATACAAAGCCTTGTTCTTTGCGCCAATAGTCCGACTATCAAACCGCACAGCAGGGAAATGGCTATTGGAGCGTGCTGGCTTGCGGGGCCTTCCTTGCTGAAGAATATAAATGCAGGAGCTGCAATCAAAAGAATTAAAAGTCCTATTGCAAATAATGGCATTATATATCCGTCAAATGATGATGTTTTATAATTTCGTTTAAGGCTGAATCCCTTGTTTAGAAATATTATGCCTACGCCTATTCCGGCAGCGAATCCAGCTAAGCCGATAATTGCATTTAGATCTCCGCCGCCTATTCTCAGCATCATTCTCAGAGGGCATCCAAGGAACATCAGGGCTCCTATCATTACCGCAATTCCGAGAAAGAATCTTGTTATGGGAGAAGAGCCTCCCTTTGACTGAAATTCCTTTCCTGCATATGCTGCAATAAATGCACCTAAAATCAGGCCGATTATTTC
>DNNV01000118.1 GCA_003497505.1 Clostridiales bacterium
TGCTATATTCTACTGTATATAATTAGTGATTTTATGAAGACTGCTGAAAAATGCAGTCTTTTTTTCTACTAGGATGTAGGATGAAAATTTTGTTTGACATCAGCGCTTAAATGTGTTAATATTTTATTCGACAAAAATCTTTAAACTCGGTACAGAGATGCCGGCAAGATTATAATATTCATGGTCAGTTTTGATATGTAAATCTTGCGGTCAGCAGGATTTTTTTTTGCCGCTCAAGAGGCAACAGACCGCCCATGAAACAAGCATTTCATATTGAGTTTTCTGCGCCATTTGTTAAAAAATAAAATGCGAAGGAGATAATTATGGCAAAGAAAATTAATCAACACGTTGACACAGACTATTCATTGGAGAAGGTTCCGGAAAATGCACGAAAAGGCTTCTGGCCTATGTTTTTCATAATGCTCGGATTTACATTCTTCTCAGCCAGCATGAGTGTTGGCGCAAAATTAGGGAATAATCTGAACTTTACAGATTTTATTTGGTCGGTAATGATTGGTGGAATCATTTTGGCTGTATATACAGGTGTGCTTGCATATATCGGCAGTGATACAGGCTTAAGCCTTGATTTGCTCGCACAGCGTTCATTCGGCAAATACGGCTCTTACATGCCATCCGCGCTTATAAGCTTTACACAGCTTGGATGGTTCGGCGTAGGTGTTGCAATGTTTGCCATTCCTGCTTCAGAGCTTTTGTCAATAAATCCGATTATCTTGGTAATAATTGCAGGTATGTGTATGACTTCATCCGCTTATTTCGGAATAAAAGGGCTTGAAATAATAAGCTACATAGCCGTTCCTCTCATTGCTGTTCTCGGAATATATTCAATGGTTACAGCAACAGCAACAGGAGGCGGAATGACGGCTGTTTTTTCAAAAGGAAATGGATCCATGTCTGTTTTCACAGGTGCCGGCATGGTAGTTGGCTCATTCATAAGCGGTGGTACATCAACACCTAATTTCATACGTTTTGCAAAATCAAATAAAACAGCAGTAATCACTACTGTTATAGCATTCTTCCTTGGAAACACGCTCATGTTTGCCTTTGGAGCTGTGGGCGGAGCATTCACAGGAAAGGATGATATATTCTATGTACTTATTGCTCAGGGACTTGCTATACCGGCACTGTTAGTTCTTGGCGCAAATATTTGGACCACAAACGACAATGCACTTTATACATCCGGCCTTGGCCTTTCCAATATTACAAAGTTCAAGAAACGCCCGATGGTGTTGATAGCAGGTATAATTGGTACGGCTGCAGCAATCTGGCTTTACAACAATTTTGTTGGATGGTTATCATTCCTGAATGCTACACTGCCTCCAATCGGTGCAATCATTGCTCTTGATTTCTATATGCACAGAGAAAGCTACAGCCAGGAATCAGCCGTAGAGCGAAAATTCAACTTAGGCGCCATAGTTGGTGTGGTGGCAGGTGCATTGGCAGGAAACTTTGTTCCATTCGGTATTGCTGCAATCAACGCCATGGCAGTGGCCAGCGTGTGCTTCTTGTTCTCGGAGCTGATAACGCAAAAACAATTGAAAAAAATAACTATTGAAGGATAATAAGATGAAGATGCTGATAAAAAACGTATATATTGAAAATTCACAGGAGCTGTCTCACATCCGTATTACGGACGGTGTGTTTGCCGAAATTTCGGGAAATCTTTCAGCACAGCCTGGTGAAGAAATCATTGATATGGGAGGCAAGTTGGCACTTCCTCCGTTTATAGAATCGCATGTGCATCTCGATACGTGTCTGACAGCGGGAGACCCAGTATGGAATCTTTCGGGAACATTGTTTGAAGGTATTGAATGCTGGAGCAAGCGCAAGGATAAGCTGTCCAAATCAGATGTAAAGGAACGTGTGAACAGGGCTGTACGCATGCAGGCAGCAAATGGAATTCAGTATGTGCGTACTCATGTGGATGTCACAGACCCAAAGCTCACAGCTATGGAGGCCTTGCTGGAGCTGCGCGATGAACTTAAGGATTTTATGACAATACAGGTGGTTGCATTCCCGCAAGAGGGAATACTCAGCTATCCCAACGGCAAGGAGCTTATGGAAAATGCCGTTCGTATGGGAGCTGATGCTGTGGGTGCAATCCCGCATTTTGAATTTACAAGGGAATACAGTGTTGATTCGCTTAATTTTGCAATGGAGCTTGCAGCCAAATACAACAAGTTGGTGGATGTGCACTGTGATGAAATAGATGATGAGGCATCACGCGGTCTTGAAACACTGGCCGCCCGTGCATATGAGATGCAGATGTTTGACCGCGTAACAGCAAGCCACACAACAGCCATGCATTCGTACAACAATGCATATGTTGTTCGCCTTATGCGCCTTTTAAGAATTAGCCGCATAAATTTTGTTTCCAACCCCCTTGTGAATACTCATCTGCAGGGGCGTATGGACACGTATCCGAAGCGCCGTGGAGTTACCCGTGTTAAGGAGCTGCAAGCAGAGGGAATAAATGTTTCCTTCGGACATGACGATATCTTCGACCCATGGTATCCGTTAGGAAACGGAAATATGCGTGATGTAGTGTTTATGGGGCTTCATGTATGCCAGATGATGGGATACGAAGATATAATGAATTCATACAAATTCATTTCAACGAATGCTGCAAAGACGTTGTATCTGGGAGACTCCTACGGTATAAAAGTGGGTAATCCAGCAAGCTTTGTCGTATTGGACGCAAAAAATTATTACGATGCTCTGAATTACAACTCTCCTGTATTGTGCTCATACAATAAAGGACGCCTTGTTGCCAAAGCGGCAGCAGGCACAAAGGATGTTTTGTTTTAAGATAAAAAAAACCTGCCGTTTACGGCAGGTTTTTTTATGTGCTTGTGTCAAGAAAATAGTGAAGGAACATATGTATAACAATATTAGCGTAATTGCTGAAGTTAAATTAAATATGCGCAAATGTCTAAAATCACATTCCCATTTTCATCGGGTTCGGTGAAACGGGGACAATTGTACCGCTCAAAAAACCATCCATTTTCAGAAAAATTCCATCCTTGTTCGGAAAAAGCAGCCATAGACATATCAGAGGCTTCCATGCTGTATAGTTCACCTGACTGATCGTTGCCGTAGATCCAGCAGACTCCCACATCACCGGCATGAATTTCAACCGCATCAAATCCGGACGGAACTTCGGTATCAGGGGAGAAAAATGCACCAATCCAGTATTCAAAGCCGTCGTCAGTCATTCGCATAACCCCAAGGTAGTCATCGCTTATCCCCGGGATATTGCCGCATTGATTAAGAATATCGAACCATCCTTCTCTAAACCACTGCTGCCAGTAATCCGCAAATGTGCCGCTTTCGTTTCGGTCCTCATTGGTGTAGCGCTTGCCTATAAGTTTTACCAGTGGCATACTTTCTTTGTAAACCTTAACAATTTTCATAATGACCTCCATATAATATTTTTTTAGCTGCTTTTTAACGAAAAATACTCGATGATATAATAATTATTAACTTATTGTACTATAGAAATCAAATATTAGCAGCAATTTTTTTCTGAAACAAGCTGCGAGACAGCAAAAAATATCAGTGGTATCAATTTGATAGCCATATGCCTGCCAGCCTAATGGTAATCCTAGTGGTCTATTGCATACGCAAGGTTGATTTTTTACATTCTCCATTTGGAGCAGCAGAATTAATTTCATTAGCGCTGGTCATATTGCTTCAAATGTGTTGTGTTTACACAAAACTTGAAATGGTCTCGAAGAAGAGGAAGAATAATAACTCAAAATAACTCACTCTTATATAATTTGAAAATTATATAAGAGTGAGTTA
>DNNV01000173.1 GCA_003497505.1 Clostridiales bacterium
AAAATAAAGTCAGAGGCATAAACACAGGGCTCGGATTAAATTCCGGGCCTTTTATTAATATTCAGATTAATATTATTGATTTACTTCTGGTAACATGCTAAAATTTCACTAAGTAAAATATAATTTTAGGAGATGCTCCGTGAACCAGAAATCAGTCAAGAACAACCAATCTGTAGAAAAAGTACTGCAAATTATAGAAGCCATGGCTCAGAGCAAGGAGAGCCTTAGGCTTCAAGATATAGCACAGAGGGTGGATATGCCGGCAAGCACAGCGCTGAGATTTCTCAATACGCTGATGCAATGCGGATATGCACGCCAGGATGCAGAAAATCTGAGATATTCGCTTACACTTAAGTTCATGCACATAGGTAGCCTTGTCAGCTCGCAGATAAGCATACGTGATGTAGCCCGTCCGTATCTCGCTAATCTTGCGCAAAAGTGCAATGAATCAGTTTGCCTTGCCATTGAACAGGACATGGAGATTGTATATATAGATGTTATAGACGGTCCGGACGGAATGCTGAAAATAACTCAGCGTATAGGCAAGCTTGCTCCAATACACAGCACGGGCATAGGGAAACTGATGCTTCTTAACTATGATTTAAAGCAGCTTGATCATATTATAGAAAAAAAGGGTCTTAAGGCCCTAACCCCAAACACCATTACTTCAAAGGATGAATTGCTTCAGGAGCTTGATAAGATAAAACAGCGAGGATATGCCCTGGATGATGAAGAATGTGAATTGGGTGCACGATGCCTGTCTGCGGGCATTAAAGATTATACGGGAAAATATGTTGCAGGTATAAGTGTATCAGGACCCACAGCACGCATGACCATGGAATATATAGAGCAGATTAAGGATATAGTCATTGAAACTGCCGATAAAGTTTCCCGGGAGCTTTCATATAGATCTTAATAAATAAAGCAAAAGCCACGTCTCAAACAATGGACGTGGCTTGTATTAAAGTGTATGGTTATTTCAAATATTTTTCAAACCAGTTTGTTATTTCCTCCAGCCTTCGTACTCTGTGGCGGGGCTTGCCGCTTCGGCTCAGTTCGTGATTCTCGCCTCTGAACATGCACAGTCTGGCATCCACACCGTGATATTTCAGAGCTGTGAACATCTGCAGACCTTCCGCGAGCCAGCAGCGGTAATCCTCCTCCGAATGTATGAAAAGCGTAGGAGTAACTGCCTTATCAGCATATTTAATAGGTGAGTGGAACCACGATTTTTCCGGGTTCTCCCATGGGGTTGATTGTATCTGGTCAACTTCGAAATAATATCCTATATCTGTTGTACCGAATTTGGAAATCCAGTTGGATATGCTTCTCTGGGATGCGGCGCATTTAAATCTGTCCGTATGGCCTATTATCCAGTTTGTCATGAATCCGCCGTAAGAACCTCCCGTAACTCCAATGCGGCATTTATCAATCTGAGGATATTTTTCGAGAACCTTATCTGTAAATTTCATCAGGTCGTCATAATCGACAGTTCCGTACTTTCCTCTTATATCCGCAAACGCGTTACCGCGTCCGTCGCTGCCTCTGGGATTGCAGAAGAACACGAAGTAACCTTCATTTGCCCAATACTGCATCTCATGATAAAAAATCTCTCCGTAGACTGTTTTGGGCCCTCCATGTATGTCAAGTATACCGGGGTAGCATTTCTCTGCGTCAAAATTTGCCGGCTTTAAGACAAAGCCTTCAATTTTGATTCCGTCGTTAAAAAACTCTATGGGCTCGGGCTTTATTATATTTTTAGTTTCTATTATTTTTTCATTAAATTTTGTTTTTTGATTTTCTGTACCGTCCTTGCAGGTGTATATTTCCTGCAGTCTCGTTCCTCTCAGACCTATAAATATGATACCGTCGCTGCATACATCAAAACAACCTATGGCGCCGTTGTCGGCAGTTAATTTTTCAATTGTCCCGTCTGTTGAAAGTCTTTTAATGAATGAGCTTTTATTTTCGGTCGCCACGAAGTAGAGGTAATTGTCTAAAACTCTGTAGCTTGCTCCTCCGCCGTAGCGGCAGTCTGAACCTACGGCATCATGCATTCCGAAATCATGATGGCACAGCAGCACGGACTCGCCATTTTTAAAAGTGTAAAAGCTCAGATTCTGATTGAGCCCGTACATATCCATGGGTGATGCCGCGAAAATTATTTCATCTCCCACAAATTCTGCAAAATCTATGGAAAACTCCTCTTCCTCAACCAGAAGTTCAGCCTTTTCCGAATATAGATCATACAAATAAAGCTCGTTTGTGATTTCAAGCCTGTTTGTATAATTTTGTGATGTGTAGAGAACCTTGCTATCTCTTACGCCGGTCACGGTTATGTTCTCGAACTGGCCCGATATGGGTACTATGTCTTTTGTTCCTTTGTCAAATAAGTAAAGCCTGTTTCTCTTCTTGTTTGTAAAGCCTTCACCGTTGGCCCAGAATGGTATTTCGTCAAGAACTTCATAGTCCTTGTTTTCACGGATCTTATCCATGGCTTTTTCTTTGTCCTCACCCTTATGAGAGTGAAGGTTGATTCCATAATGGTCATACTCAGCTGTCAAAAGAAACTTTTCTTCGGCTAGTTTTCTGATTTCTCCAACCTTCATAGGTATTCGCATATATTCATATGCTTCTCCCCCGTGAATGCCAATTGC